>JAQBZT010000001.1 GCA_027622355.1 bacterium
GCTCCAGCGGAAAGGCGAGGAGATAGGCGGCGGGAAGCTGGATGGCCCAGCGCACCGCGCCCTCCACGACCATGGGCGGCTTGGTGTCGGCCGCCCCCTGGAAGGCGCCCGCCAGCGCCCGGCGGCCCGCCTCGAAGGGAATGCCGAAGGCGAGAATCCGCAGGCATAGGCTCCCCACTTCGGCGGCCTCTCCCTTCATCCCGAAGAAGCGGACCACCTCTTCCGCGTAAAGATACATTCCCGATGCGGTCGCACCCATGATGACGGCGAGGGCGGTCATCGTGATGTGGACGCTCCGCCAGGCGCGCTCGGGCCGGTTCGCGCCCACGTTCTGCCCCACCATGGTGCGAAGCGCGGCCTGGAGGCCGAAGCCCGGCATCCTCCCCATGACGGAGACCCGGTTGCCGACTCCCCAGGCGGCGAGCGCCAGCGAACCGAAGGGCGCGATCATCCGCAGGAGAACGATATTGGCCCCCCGCTCGAGGAGATTCGTCGTCCCGGCCGGCCAGGCGAGGGAGATAAGCCGCCGCAGCAGCTCGGGCTTGGGGCGCAGGTAGCGGGGCTGGAGAGAAAGGCGCGAGTGGCCCGTGATGATGAAGGCGGCCATGACAGCGATGCCCGCCAGCCGGCCGATGCCGACGGCGGTGATCGTCCCCGCCAGGCCCAGCGCCGGAAGCGGCCCCGCGCCGAAGACGATCAGCGGCATGAGGGTGACGGACAGCGCCGTCGAGGGGATCATGCCCGCGAGGGAGATGCCCGGCTCGCCGGCTCCGCGCAGAAGATGGGCAAGGGTGAAAATGCCGTCCACCGAGGCGAAAACGAGAAACCCCGCCTGAAGATAAATTGCGCCGAGGCGGACGATCTCCGCATCCCGCGTCATGAGGATCATCAGATGCGGCGCGAGAAGATAACCGAAAAGGGTGACCGGGATGTAGAAGATGACCGTCAGAAAGATCGCCTGGCCCGCCGCCTCGGACGCCCCTTCGGCGTCGCCCCCGCCGATGCGCTGGGCGACGAGCGCGCTGCCCGCAATGCGAATCCCCAGCCCGATTGCCCGGAGGAACATGATGAACATAAACCCGAGTGACATGGCCGCCAGGCTGTCGGGGCCGAGGCGGCCCACCCAGAAGATTTCGACGATGCCGTCGATGTTCCAGGCGATTTGCTCGCCGAAGGTGGGCACAGAAAGCCGGATGATGCCTTTCGTGATGGAATCTTTCGTGTAGTCGAACCGCGAGCGGGTTCGCGATGCGGACGTTGTCATGAATCCACTATCTCATGCACCTGCCGGGAATTCTATCGGCTGGCAAGCTTCCCCCCGCCGGGGTAGAGTACCCGGCGAGTGAAAATCCCGAGCCGCGAACTGGAAAAAAAGATGCGCTTATTCATCGAGAGTGTATTGAGAGAGGCCGGCGCGCTGGCCGCGTCGCTGGCGGAAAACGCCAAGAGCGAGCGGAAGGAAGACCGGAGTCTGGTCAGCGAGGCGGATCGCGAAGTGGAGTCCCTCATCCAAAAGCGCATCCAGGAAAAATTCCCGGAGGACGCCATCATCGGAGAAGAGCTCGGCGCCGCCGGAAGCCCGGGCGGGCGTCTCTGGGCCATCGACCCGATTGACGGGACCAATCCTTTCCTCTGGGGGCTTCCCACATGGGGTGTTTGCATCGGGGTGATGGAGGGCGGCGCGCCGCTGGCGGGCGGTGTGTTCCTGCCGCGGGCCGGAGAGCTTTTTCTCGCCGAAAAAGGGCAGGGCGCCACGCGGAACGATGCGCCGCTCTCTCCGCTGCGGCCGATTACGCTGGACAACCAGACACCGCTTCTCGGCCCATCCTCGCGGAAGCGGTTTTACAAGTTGGACTACCCCGGCAAGGCGGTGGCCTATGGCAGCGCGGCCGCGCATATCGTCTACGCGGCGGCGGGCGGCGGCATCGCCGCGCTCGTCGACCGGCCCCGCATATGGGACATCCTCGGGCCGATGGCCGTGATGCTGGAGGTCGGGGGCGGCGCCTGCCATCCGGGGGGCACGCCGCTCGATCTCGGCGGTCTCGCGAATGGGGAAAAGGCGGAGGGACCGGTTTTTTTCGGGCACCCGGAAAACGCGGAGCAGCTTTTCCCCTGCATCGAGGTCTACCCGCGTCCCCAATAAAAAAGGCCGGCGGAGAGCCGGCCTTTTCACGGAAAATTCCGTTTCTCAGTTTTTCCGGGTGTAGCCTTTTCCTTCCATGCATTTCACGTATTTCTCGCTCCCCTCAAGACTCAGGAGCTCGACGCCTACGAACGGATTGGGGCTGAAATCAAAAGGCTCCTGATACTCGAGCCCGCTTTGTTTTGAGCAGGCCGCCACATCCTTCACGAACTGATCCTGGCTGCCGCGGAATTTCACCCAAACCGTCGCTCCGCAACCCGAAACAAAAATGCTCATCACCAACAACAACTTCAGCGCGGCAATTTTCCGCATGGGGCATTCTCCCTTCCCTTGTGAAATATCCCTATCGCGAGGGGGTCTTCAGCGGCTGATCCTCCAACCGGATTTAACCATTGAACCGGCCAAAAAACAATTGGATTCAGAGAAACCCTTTTATTCTTTCGGCACCCACAAATACCGCTCTGCCGCCGCTTCATATCCATACCATCCCCCCGGTTCGCTCCGGGCACCGGATATCTCCCTTCGCCGAATTTCGATGCGCACATTCACGCCCTTTGTCCCTGCCTGCCTGAGAAGTCCGGCAGTCAGGCGGGCAGCACTCTGGCCGCGGAGTTTCCATTTTTTCTCGCTTTTTTCCGACCAGGGAAGCGTTATCGAAAACTCGAGCTTTCTTTGGGTGGCCAGGGTGACCTGCGTCTTGGCCCCGCTGACGTGCCGCGCGGCATCCAGGTAAATTTTCACGAGCCGTCCGACACCCGACACCGCCTCGCGGGGCGGAAGGCCCCGCAGCACTTTCGCCTTCTCCATCAATTCGGCCCGAACCCCGGCGGCCCGGAAGAGAACCGGCTGCGCCCACCACAGGGAAATACCCGCAATGGCGGTCAGTGTGCCGAGAAACACCCATACGAACAGGTCGTTTCTTTTTTTCCTGTCAGGTCCGGTCATGGATTGCGCCTAACGAATCGGGTAAGCCGGAGCGTACCCGCCCTCCGGCGCTTCCGGGCAGGCGGGCGGGAGCCCCATCGCCTCTTTGTGCATCCGGATGGAGCGGAGATGGATCAGATCGTCCCAAAGCGCATGGCGAAGGGTCGCCAGCGGGGAAAGCAGAAAGTGGCCGGGCCGATCCGGATCGGCCTCGACGCCGTCGGGATGGCACCGCGCGTTCCGCGACCACAGATCGAGTGTCGGCTCATCGGTCACGCCGACGCGGGCATCTTCCGGAAAAATGAACAACAGGCACGGCGCCTGGACATCCTCTTCCGACATGCGATCAGCCCGCTCCGCCGCCGCGCCGCAGGCCTCCTCCAGCCTGTCGAGAAGCCAGCCGGGATCACCGTAGCGTTCCGCCGAAAAGCGCCGATCATCCTTCGGGGTGTTGATGAACGACCCGAACTGGCTCATGTCCACCGGCCGCCAGGGAAGCGCGGTCGCTCCGTAGAGAACCATGAACCAGCGGTTGGTGATGTAGGACATGTGGCTGAGCTGGTAGCGCACCGGCCAGAGGGCCCATTCCCCGGAGCCGGTCCGATCAAGTTGATCGTTCTTCAGCCCGGCGATCTCCTTCCGCGTCCACCCGGCCAGGCGGCGATAGACTTCCGCTACCTCCGGCGCCGCCACGGGATAATTTTTCCCGGTCATTGCTTCCTCAAGCAAGCTTCGGCGGCGGGGGCTCGCCCGCACCGTTTTTGAGACAATCCCAAACGCCTTCACCGTCCAGCTCGGAAAAGAGATGATCGGGCGCCGCGCCGGAAAGCCTCTCCAGGGAATCGCCGCCGGTGGCGACCGCAATCGTCCGTGCGCCGGCGGCCTTTCCGGCCTCGACATCCCGCCAGGTATCGCCGACCACCCAGCGGACGATCTCCGCCTTCGGGTCCCGCTCCCGGATACGCTCCTCTCCCCGGCAAAACCCTGCTTCGATCAAATCGGCCCGCAAAGAAGCATCCGAGGCAAAACCCCCAAAGGGGAAATAACGGTTCAGGCCTCCCCTTTCGAGCTTGATCCGGGCGCCCTCCTCGATGTTTCCGGTCCCCAGGCCGAGCAAAACCCCGGCCCGGCCGGAGAGAAAGTCCAACGCGTCCGGGATGCCGGGCATGAGGCGAAACCCCTTCGATTGGGCCACCTCCTGCGGCAGGTACTCCAGGTAGCGGCGCAGAATCTCCGCCACCTCCGCCGCCGAACCCTCCCGGTCCAGGTGGGCCTGGAACATTTCCTGGCAGATGGCAGGGTCAGTTTTTCCGTGCGGGCCGATTCCGGCCATGGCGTTCGGAACGCCGTAGAGCGCGGCGAAAGCCGCGTCCAGGGCGCGGGCGCCCGACCCGCCGCTGAGCAGCAGGGTGCCGTCAATGTCGAAGAGAATCAGATGGTGTTGTGACGGCATGGGCTCTCCTGATCCGGGGATGGCCGGGAACGGCCGCCGGTGAATGATATACCATCCCCCATTCTGCATACAGGATCGCCGCCCTTCCCCCTTCCGGCCCACAGCCGAAAGCCAGGCGCCGGGGGCACCGCCAGGTGTCCGGAGATACGAAATATGGCCGCTCCCGCGCGCATTGTCCCCGGAAATATTGTGCTAGTATTTTGCTGATCCGGTTGTTTGAAAATCGCTTCGTCCAACCTGGAACAGGAGGTGCCACCTCCTCCGCGCTTCCATACGATCCTAAGGAGAAAAACAATGCTGAATAAATTCATCGGGCTGGCGCTGACGGCCGCATTTCTCGTTACCGGGATTCTGGTTTTTCCGGCTCAGGCCGCCCAACGGGATTTCCACATCCTGGCGGTAGAGCCCAAGGGAACCACCTCCGCCACCTCTGAGCCCTTTCCCTCTTCTCCCCTTCCGGGTGGCGGGGGCTATGTTCTGAAGGAACCGGGCAAAGACAAGAAGTGGCAGGTGTCGAGCTACGTGTTCCTGCCCCAGCAGATCATCGTCCGCAAGGGAGACGACGTGATTCTGCGCTTCACCGGGATCAACGGCAAACTCCATACGATTCACATCGATCACTATTCGAAGAAGGCCGTGAAGCTCACCCGGGGCCAGATGCGAAGCGTGCGCTTCAAGGCGGACAAGGCCGGGGTGTTCCCTATCAAATGCACCGAACATCTTCCCTCGATGAGAGGAGAGCTGATCGTTCTCGGCAACTAGCGCCAGCGGCGATCCCGCTACGCCCCCGCCGGACGGCGGGGGCGTTTTTTTCGACGATGGACACCCGCTTCCCGGGGTGCCCCGCCGCCGGCAAAACGGCAATTGAGACATCTCATCGATCACGGTATAGAATTTCACAATGTCTTGTCCGCAACCATGAGGCCGGAATGAAACAAAAGCGGATCGCCGTCGTCACCGGCGGAAACAGAGGACTTGGCTACGGAATCTGCCGGCGGCTGGCGCGGGAGGGCCTGAAAGTCGTTCTCGCCGCGCGCGATCGGCAACGCGGCGAGGACGCCGCCGGAAAGCTTCAGGCGGCGGGGCTGGATGTCGTTTTTCACCCGTTGGATGTGACCGACGCAAAAAGCATCCAGGCGCTCGCCGTATCGCTCGACAAGGAATACACGGGCCCCGATATTCTGATCAACAACGCAGCCATCCTGAACGACCGCTCGGATCTGGGCATCACGGTCAGCATGGACAAGGTCCGCGAAACCATCGAGACGAATTTGATCGGCCCGCTCCGCCTCTGCCAGGCGGTGATCCCCTCCATGAAGCGGAGAAACTATGGCCGCATCATCAATATCTCGAGCTGGTTCGGCTCGCTCGAGGGAATGGGAGGGGGGTATCCCGGCTACCGGATCTCCAAAACCTGTCTGAATGCCATGACGAAAATCCTGGCCGCCGAGCTTCGAGGCTCCAACATTCAGGTGAACGCCATGTGTCCGGGGTGGGTGCGCACCGACATGGGCGGCGCTTCGGCCCCGCATACGCCGGATGAGGCCGCGGACACCGCGGCGTGGCTCGCGCTTCAAAAAGACAACGGGCCAACGGGCGGTTTCTTTCAGGATCGAAAACCCTACGCCTGGTAGTGGGAGGCCCCGGAAATGACGGCTAAGAAAAACGCCATCGAAGACAATGCGCTGGCCGGATTCGTTCTTGACCAGCTCTGCGAGATCCCCGATCTCGAAATCCGCCGCATGTTCGGAGGGCACGGTCTCTATTCGGGCGATACGTTCTTCGCCATTCTCCACAAGGAGTGTCTTTTTTTCAAAACCCATGAAAAAACGCGCCCCCGATACGAAGCCTGCGGCATGAAACCCTTCCGGCCGAGCGCGCGGCAGACACTCCGGACCTACTACGAAGTCCCGGTGGACATCCTGGAGGACGATGTGCGGCTCGCCGAGTGGGCCAGGGAGGCCATCGCCTGCCAGATAAAAGCACAGGCCGAAAAGCCGCGGGCGCGCAGGAGGAAATGATGGGCCTTCTCTCCCGGCGCAAAAACGCCAGTGAGGACTCTCCCGTCGCCCTGGTCACGGGCGGAAACCGCGGAATCGGCCTTGAGATCTGCCGCCAGCTCGGCCGCAGGGGCGTCCGGGTCGTTTTGGGCGCGCGCGATCCCATCAAGGGAAAGAACGCCGAGCGCGCGCTCGTGAAGGAAGGGATGCACGTCGTCTCCTACCCGCTCGATGTGACGGAACCGGACAATATCCGCCGGGCGGCCCTGTTCGTCGAAAGCGAATTTGGCCGCCTGGACATTCTGATCAACAATGCGGGAATTCTCATTGACCGGACCAAGAACGGGACGAACGTCAGCGTAGATCTGCTTCGGGAAACATTGGAGTCCAACGTATACGGCCCTTTGCTTTTGTGCCAAGCTTTTGTGCCGCTCCTGAAGAAGAGCCGGGAGGGAAAAATCGTCAACCTCGCGAGCGGACAGGGTATCTTCTCGCAAATGGACGGCGGCCAACCGGCCTACCGGATTTCGAAGGCGGGAATCAACGCGGTGACTTGTATTCTGGCGGATGAACTTCGGGAAGCAGGCATTCGCGTCAATTCCGCGAATCCGGGCTGGACGCGCACGGACATAGCTGGCTCCCATGCCTCGCTGTCCGTCGAAGAGGGGGCGGACACCATCGTTTGGCTGGCGCTTCACCCGGAAGGCGGGCCGACGGGGAAATTTTTCGAGAAAAGAAAACCGAGAGACTGGTAGGCGCGTTTTCTCTTCGCTGCGAAAAGGACGTGACATGAGCCAGGAAATGGCGGATGAGATTCCGGTTTTGCTCATCGGCCTCGCCGCTGATCCCGATATCGTCGCCAAGGAGATCGAAAATGTTTCCGGCGAGGATTTCACATACTCGCAGGACGAGCCCGGCTGGGCGCGCTGGTCAATCGAAACCCAGATGCGCCACATGGCGAACGTTCCCTGTCATTGGCTGATCAATCAATTTGGGGATTCGCTTCGCGACAAAAGATACGATCTTCCCGATGTGGACATGAAGGCCATTTCGAAGGCGGAAAGACAAATTCCCGAATCGGTGTGCCCGGATGCGGATTCGCTTATCGCCTTCATGCGTCCTTTTTTCGATCTGGGGGTCGAGATTCTCATGCGGGAAACTCCCGGGAGCCTTCGTGAAATCACCTGTCTCCGCAAGGTAGACCCGAACCTCTCCCGGGGGGTTCCGCCCGAAAAGCCGGTTGATTTCTGGAGAATGGCGTCCTCCCTTCATCCGATCGGGGTCCGGGAAGACGCGGCCCGGGGCGGCTTTGTGATCGAGCTGGGCGCGGCCCTCAGACAGATACACTGGGAAATCCTGGCGCACACCCGGACCATTCAACGCATCAAAAACATTCTGAAGCTCCCGATTCTCTCCGAGCTTCCGCGCGAGGGATATCTTACGATGGACCGGTTCTACGATTAGGCGCGCTCCGCTCCCGACGACAAGGATGGTTTCTTGAGTCAGCCCCTGTTGCCCGGCTATCGCTTTCGCAGTTTTCTGCAATTCGCCCTCGGCCTTGCCGTTTGTATCTTTTTTCTCTGGCTCGCTTTCCGAAAAGCGCCTGTCGCCAAGATCATCGCGATTCTCGGAGAGGCACACTTCTGGCCCGTCGCCGCGGCCATCGCCCTACAGATGACCGCGCATCTTTTTCGCTCCCTTCGCTGGAAAATCATCCTGGACGGTTCGGGGAGAGTCCTCCGCGTTCATACGCTGTTTGCCGCGACGCTTGTTGGTTACGCTGTCAACGTTTTCGTCCCACGGGGCGGGGAAATTGCCCGGACGTTTTTTCTTCGCCGCATCAGCCGGACCCCCCTTTCGGCCGGCCTCAGCTCGGTCCTGGCCGAGCGCCTGCTCGATGTCGTCTCCCTGGTGCTTCTTTTCTTTCTCGGCACCATTTTCTACCGGACGGAGATCTACCGCCTCTTTCCGAATGCCTACGAAGGCGTCCTTTTTCTTTCCATCGGCTCCGTCCTCGGACTTTTCCTGCTCTGGCTGCTCGTGCGCTTTCCGCGGGCGGCGCGGGACCGGCTCGGCTTTCTCTTGCGGCTCCTCTCCGATGCAAAGAGAGAAAAAATCATCTCCGCCGGGAGGAATTTCATCGGCGGGATCGGGGGCATCTTCCGAAAAAAAAACGCGGCGGGAATCCTTCTCTCCTCGGTTCTCGTCTGGCTTTTCTACATCTTCGCCAACTGGATACTGTTCGCGGCGATACCCTTCGAGAGCGAATTCCGTATCGGCTGGGGGCCTGCCATGCTGACCACGCTGGTTCTGGCCATTTCCTTCGCCATTCCCTCCCCGGGCGGAACCGGCACCACCCATTATTTCATCAGCGCCCTCCTCATCAGCATTTTGCCCGTCTCCGGGAGCGAGGCACTCGCCTTCGCCACCCTTTTGCACGCCACGAGCTTCATTCCCTCTCTTCTCGCCGGAATTCTTTACGCCACTTTCATGCGGCCGGACGCGGACAATCCGGACGTATTGGTCCTGTAACTGCCGCAGCAGCCTCTTGGTGTTTTCACATCGTTGATGTAAATTTCCCCGTTGTTTCAAAAATATTCCTTCCCCTTTCCGGGAGATCTGCAATGCCTGACTACGCCCACCCCGAAATGCTCGTCAGCACCGATTGGGTCGCGGAACATGGAAAAGACGACGGCGTTCGCCTCATCGAGGTGGATGTCGATACGGCGGCTTATGAAAAAGGACATCTCGAAGGCGCCGTCGGCCTGAGTTGGGACACCCAGCTCATGGACCAGGTGCGCCGCGATCTGCTCTCCACGGATGACTGGGCAAAACTCCTCGGCGGCGCCGGCGTCTCCAACGGCACCACCGTGATCGCCTACGGGGACAACAACAACTGGTTCGCCGCCTGGTTCGTGTGGCAGCTCAAGTACTACGGCCACAAGGATGCCCGGCTGATGAACGGCGGGCGCCTGAAATGGGAAAGCGAAAAACGGCCACTGACCACGGAGGTCCCCGGCTACTCTCCCGGCAACTACACCATCTCTGAGCCGGACATGGACAAGCCGCTCCGGGCCTACCGGAAAGATGTCGAGGCGATCATGGAAAAGGGCGGCTTCAACCTGGTGGATGTCCGCTCGCCAGATGAGTTTTCCGGAAAAGTGCTCGCGCCGCCGGGTCTGAACGAGACCTGCCAGAGAGGCGGACACATTCCCGGCGCCTCGAACATCCCCTGGTCACAGGCGGTGAACCAGGACGGCACCTTTAAATCGCGCGATGAACTGGACGCCCTCTATCAGGGGAAAGGCGTCACCCCCGACAAACCCACCCTCGCCTACTGCCGCATCGGCGAGCGCAGCAGCCACTCCTGGTTCGTCCTGAAATATCTGATGGGATACAAAAACGTCCGGAATTACGACGGAAGCTGGACCGAATGGGGCAACCTCGTCGGCGCCCCCATCGAAAAAGGATAGGGTTCAAGGCATACGCTTCAAAAACATCCCGGCGGCGCGGTTTCCCATCGAGAGACCGCGCCGCTGGTTTTTTTGTTCAGTTTTTTTTCCGGAAGTGTGGGCATAATCTCACCCGGCCTGGAAGGCTTCCATCTCACCGGTAGCGGGATCGTATTTCAGGCGAGGAAACTGGGCGAGAGCGCTGCCATGGGCAGGAATGCCGATTACCGCCCATCGGATGCGCAGCTCACGCGGTGAACATCCTGATTCCGCCGCGCAGCAGGTGAACCCATTCCCCGGCGCCGCGTGCGGCCTCAGCGATGCAGTTTCTCGTGGGCCAGCAGGGCGGACTTCACCGCCACGCCCGAGCCGAACCCGCCGAGGGCGCCCGAGCTGGAGATGACGCGGTGGCAGGGAATCAGGAGCGGGATGGGATTTCGGTTCAGCGCCTGGCCGACCGCCCGGACCGCCTTGGGCCTTCCGGTCTGTTGCGCCACCCAGGCGTAGGAGCGCGACTCGCCGTAAGGAATCGCCAGGGTGGCGTGAAGGACCTCGCGCTGAAACGGGGTCAGGCTGTAGAGATCCAAGGGAAGGGTGAACATTTCTCGCCCGCCGTTCAGGTACTCTTCCACCTCGGCGATGGCCTTGAGGGAAAGCTCACGGTTGGCGCCGGTCCCGTTCTCCGGCGCCGGGGCCTCTTCACGAAAAAAGCACAAGCGCGTGACGCCCTGTGCCGATGCAAAAATCGAAACCTCCCGCCGTATCCGCGCCAGCCATCTTTCGTGCGCGTGGCCCTGATCCGGCTCCGGCAGGGGACGCCCAAAGAGATTCTGCTGATCCGGCCTCACCCCCAATGTGGTGCCCATCTTCTCCATCCCCTTTTTCAGCGCAAAGGGCGGTTCTGTTTCTGAATTTCGAGAAGAATACCAGCACCTTCCGGGCGGGCGCAAAGAATGCGGCGGCGGCCGGGCGTTACCGTCTGAGATGTCTTTGATTCACGGCCCCTTGGGGCAGCGCTACCGGCTCGCGATCATCGCGACCAAATCCGATTCGCTGATGATTCCCATCAGCTTTCCACCTTCCACCACGGGAAGGCACCCGATCTGCCTCTCAAGCATGAGTCTCGCGGCATCCCGAACGTCCACATCGGGCGCCACGGTGATCACTTCGTCCACCATCACTTCCTTTACCAGCACCGTTTTCAGAAACTCTTTCTTCACCTTGATGCCGAATCCCATGGCCGTGGACAAGCCCGCCAGAAAAAGATCCCGCTGGGTGACGATCCCGACGAGTTCCCCATCCTCCAGCACCGGGAGGTGGCGGTAGCGCTTCATATTCATCAGGTCCTCGGCCAGGGACAGCGTATCGTTCCTGTCGAGCGTATCAACCTGGGTCGTCATGATGTCCCTGACTTTCATGTCGCTCTCCAGAGCCGCAAGATAAAGTGTTGTCCGGGGCGAATCCGCCGCCGCTTTTGCCCGCCAGTATACAGAAAAGGCGGCCCGAAGGCCGCCTTCTGCGGTTGCCGCGAAGGATTCAGTTTCGGGGAGGATAGACCATCGGCGGCCCGTAGCCCTGGCCCATCGTGCCGGGCCCAAAACCCTGGCCCATCGTGCCGGGACCAAAGTCCTGTCCCATCATCCCGGGGCCAAAACCCTGTCCTGTCGCGCCGGGGCCAAAACCCTGTCCTATCGTGCCGCGCCCAAAGCCCTGGCCCATCATGCCGGGACCGTGGCCATAGCCGGCGCCGTTCATCCCCCAACCATATCCCGGCCCATGCCCTTGGCCCCATCCGGACCCGGGGCCGTGACCTCGTCCCCATCCGTAGCCAGGGCCGTGACCGTAGGAAATCACGGAAAAAAGGAAAACGGCCGCAACGGCCAGGAGAGTGAATCCAAGAAATTTTTTCATCTGCGTATTCCTCCGCGCCGCCGGTAATGTGCCCCACAGGGAGAGCCGCTCTCTGAAGAGGATGCGGGAGTTGGCGAAGCGCCTGAATTCCCGCACCTGCCATTTAAGACGTCCCGGTCCTGAAAAAGTTCCCGGCGGCCGGAAAATTTCAGGCGATGTGCCCGATGACGCGGAAATTCGCGGTTTCTACAGGGAGAAAATACAGGGAGAAAAATCAACGGGGCGGGATATGTTTTTCCGCGCCCTCAAGCTCAAGCACCCCCGGCGGGCGCCCCGCGGCCTCGACGAGGGCGGCGTCCGCCCCGGCGAGCGCCATCTGCAGGAGCGCCTCGGCGAGCTCCGCGTCGGGCGAGAGCCGCACCGCGCGGCGCGAGACTTCATTTTTTCCGGCGAGCTCGGCCGCGGTGAGAAACGTCTCCGGCGTCAGGAGCGCTTCCCTGAGATCCGCTGCCCGGAGAAGACCGAGGAGCCTTCCGCCCTCTCCTTTTACCGCCGCCCAGGGCGCGTTTTTCTTGTTCATGGCCGCCCACACCTCCCGGGCGTCCATCTCGGGCCGCACCACCGCCACTGCATGGAGAAAGCACTCACGGACTTTCATCATTCCCCCCGGTAATTATTAATTAATATTATTCATATTTGAATATAATATTACTGTATGGTAACTTATGTGTCGTATTCATTAACATACCGCCTGCATGAATGGAGACTGGAATTGACAAATTCCAAGCCGAAAAGTGCGCCACGTGATTTAAAGTCTGGCTCAATCCCAACTTCACCAAAAACACCACCACCTAAACATTGGGGACAAATTACAGAAACATTAATCCATCTCTCAGCAGCGCACCATAAATCCAAATCGACCCCCTCTTCCACCAAAAAAATCCGTTAAATAATGGCACTAAGATCACATTCCCAACATTCTACGATTGCTGTAGTTTTTGATTTTGACGATACTTTAATGCCCGATTCAACCACGCGTCTCCTTCAAGAACATGGCATAGATATTGAAAAATTTTGGAAGAAAGATGTAAAAAATTTGGTTTCATCTGGTTTTGATCCGCCTTTGGCTTACCTCAACCTTCTTTTAGAGAATATTGGATCAGGAAAGCCGTTAGGAAATCTAACCAGCAAAGATTTAAAGAAATTCGGCGCCAAATTAGACCGTCACTTTTATCCGGGCATCCCGGAAGTCTTTGTCGATCTGAAGAAAATGGTCCGACAATTCAAAAACATTAGTATCGAATTCTACGTAATTTCTGGTGGCCTACAGGATATCATCGAAGGTTCCAGAATTATTAAAAAACATTTCTCAGGTGTTTACGCTTGCAGGCTAGCTGGGGAAAAAAATGGAGGGGCGATTAAAAGTATAATGCGTTGTGGTACTTTTACTGAAAAAACCCGGTTTCTTTTTGAAATCAATAAAGGACTAGACCCAGCAACAACTCAAAAAAATCCTCATCTTGTTAACTCTTTAATCCCCGAAAATGAAAGACCAATTCCTTTTCAGAACATGATTTACATTGGAGATGGCTACACAGATATTCCATGTTTTTCTTTGATCCAGAAAAATGGAGGAACGGCTTTTGGGGTATTTAATCCAGAGGAAGAAGGTTCTGCCAAGAGAGCATTTTTGGATTTCCTGAAAACCAAAAGAGTAATTAGTATGCATGCCCCAAAATATGGAAAAAAAGATGACCTTGGTGCGTTACTTCGTACTGCAGTAGCCACTATAGGCGCAGGCATAGCATTAAATCGCGAGAAAGCATCTAAAGAATATTAAGTATTTTGATCTTTCCTCATTTTCTCTCCATCTTGCAAAATTTTGAAAATCATTCCCCCCGGAAGCGGGGCTTTCGCTTTTCGCGGAAGGCGGCGAGGGCCTCGGCAAAATCCTTTGTCTGGTTCAGGGGAAGGCGTATCTCGTTGGAGTAGGCGATGGCGCCGTCCATCGGCATATCGAGGGAGGTGTCGATCACTTTCTTCGCGCCGCGGATCCCGAGCGGGCCGTTCTCGCAGATGCGCCCGCCGATATTCCGCGCCGTATCCATCAACTCCGCGAGGGGAAGCGCCCGGCTCACGAGCCCGATGCGCTCGGCCTCGCGCCCGTCGAACCGCTTGGCGGTGAAAATCAGCTCCTTGGCCAGCCCCTGTGGAATGAGTCTGGCGAGGCGGACAGAAGCCCCCGCCCCCGGAAAAACGCCCAGCGCGGTCTCGGGAAAGCAGAGCGTCGCATCCTCGGCGGCGTAGCGCATATCGCAGCCGAGCGCCGCCTCCAGCCCCCAGCCGAAGGCCGCGCCGTTGATCGCGGCAATCGTGGGCATCGGAAGGCGGGACCAGCGGACCACCGCATCCATGGCCAACTGCTGGAACCGGTCGGCTTCTTCCCTGGAGTGGGTTGCGCTCTCTTTCAGATCGCGGCCCGTGCTGAAGGCGCGGCCCTCGCCCGTCAGAATGACGGCGCGCACACGGGTATTCTTCGCCAGAGCGTCCGCCAGCGCGCAGACCTCCTCGGCGAGATTCATGCCCAGCGCGTTCAGCCGATCCGGCCGGTTCAGCCTTACGATCGCAAGGCCACTCTCTTCCTCTTCGTAGATGATTTCCTGAAAATCTTGCACCCGGCTTCCCCGAAAATATTCCGGCTCTGTGTTTTCTAGGTGGCCGAAACGAGATAACTGACCACCTCATCGGCGAAGCGGAGGGCCACTTCTTCCATCTCCTCGCGCCGGAGGTTGCTCACCGGGTGAGGGAGTTTCACATAAGAATGATTCTCCATCCCCTTGCCCTTGAACTGAAAATCCGCCGCCGTCCTGAACGCCTCGGTGATTACCGTGGTGGAGGGGATCCCGCGTTTTTCGAACTCCACTGTGTCGTGCACACTGCACAACGTGCAGGAGCCTCACCCGCCCAGGGCGCAGACGACCACATCGCACTGCGCGGCCATTTCCTCGATGATGGCTGCATCGGCCGGCTTCGAGTAGTGCTCCTTCCTGCGGAGAATCACCTCTTTCGCGCCGTAGCGTTCCTTCAGTTCGGCGCCGATGGTTCGAAGAATGACATCCGCCTGCTCTTTGGTGTTGTCGAGAAGGCCGACAACCTTCCCCGCCAAGTCTTTGGGCCGGAGCGCGGGGCGCACCGCCGCCTTCCGGCTGCCCGCGGTTGGATCCACGAAATCTATTTTCGGGTTCATCTCGTTCTCCTCTGAAGGGAATAGCGAGAAACCAATATATTCTCCGGCGCGGGCCCTGTCCACGACGGCGGACAAACGACTCCGAAATGGGGACTTCTCCCCGCCCCAAAAATCTGCGAGAATCAAGCCCGTTGTCAGGAGCGCGGCGGGCAGCCCCGATCGCTCTGTTCTCGAAATCCCTTATATATGAGGCGAAACATGGCCGAGCACGATCTGATTGGCAAATCCAATATACGGTTCGACGCCATCCCGAAGGCGGATGGCTCCCTTCCCTACGGGGAGGACATGGTGCCCACCGGGGCGCTCCACTGCGGCGTTCTTTTCTCGCCCGTTCCCTACGGAACCCTCCGGAAGCTCGATATCTCCAAAGCAAAAAAAGTTCCCGGCGTGGCGGCGGTCCTGACGGCGGAGAACATTCCCGGCAAGAACATCCGCTACGGCTCGAACACCCTGACCCACGCCGGGCAGCCAGTCCTGATTCCGGTCGGGAGCAAGATCGAGTTCACCGGCGACGCCCTCGCCATCGTCGGCGCGGAAACGAGAGAGGCGCTCGACGCGGGCATTCACGCCATCCGGGCGGACATCGAGTCGCACAGCGGCACCTGGACCATGTCCGAAAGCAACTCCAGCGCTGAAAAACGCAGGGTCTGCGATTTCGAGACCGCGCGCGGCAATCTCGAGGCCGGCTTCAAAGAAGCCGATGTCATCATCGAGAAAACCTACACCACCCAGTTGGCCGAGCATGCGTTCCTGGAGCCTTGCTCGGGCTCTTCCTGGATCGACGAGGACGGCGTTCTCACCATCCGGGTCGGCACCCAGCTCATCGAATACTACCGCGCCATCGCCGCGATAATCGGCGTGCCGCAGAGCAAGGTGCGCCATCTCGGCACCTTCGTCGGCGGGGGCTTCGGCGCCAAGGGCATGATGACCGTCGAGCCCTATCTCGCACTGCTGACCCACCTCACGAAGCGCCCCGCCGCCATGACGCTCGGGCGCGAGGAGGGCATCCGCTCCACCGTGAAAAAGCATCCCTTCGTGATGCACTACCGCACCGGCGTCACCCGCGAGGGAAAAATCGTGGCGCTTGAGGCGGACATTGTCGGCGACGCGGGGGCCTATCCCTACAAGTCGAACCTCTTCCTTCTCGGCGCGATGTGCATCGCCGGCGGACCCTATGAAATCGAGAACATCCGCATCCGCGCCCACGGCTACCTGACGAACAACCCCATCACGAACGCCATGCGCGGGGTGGGCTCCAACCAGGTCTGCTTCGCCTACGAGAGCCAGATCGAACTGGCGGCCAAAGAGCTCGGCATCGATCCTTTCGAACTGCGGCGCAGGAACTTCATCCAGAAGGGCGGAAAACTCCCGACCGGCCAGGCGATTCCCTTCAAGCCCAACCTCGAAGGGTGCCTCGAGAGCGCCCGCAAGGCGCTCGGTGCGCGCTCTTCCGCCAAACCCGGCAAGCGCATCGGCCAAGGATTCGCCGCCAACATCACCGGCTACGGGCGCCCGTTCGATGATGCGAACGCGGCGGTCCACCTCGAGCCCGACGGAAGCGCGGTTGTCCGCGTGAGCGCCCCCGACATCGGCGCCGGACAAGGAGCCACGCTCCAGACCATCGCCGCCGAAGTCCTCGGCCTGCGGCTTGATCAGGTGGCGGTGCATCTTTCCGATTCGGCCACGACGCCCCTTTCGGGCATCACGGCGGGAAGCCGGCAGACGATGATGGCGGGCAACGCCCTGAAGGGCGCGGCAGAGGAAGTGAGAAAGGCACTCCTCCGCGGCGCGTCCTCCGCACTGGAAGCCGCCGAAGGCGACATCCGCATGAGCGGCGGAGAGATCTGGGTGACCTCCTCCCCCGATCGGCGCATCACCACCGCCCAGGCGGGCGCCAAGGCGAAAGAGCTGAAAGAATCCCTGCACTGCACCCACGGCATCGAAACGCCGGGGCATGAGTACGAAAATCCCGAGCGCTACATGGGCGGCATGGGCGGCTGGGCGGACTACACTTTCGGCGTGCACGCCACCGAGGTCGAGGTGGACATCGACACTGGCGAGGTGAACGTCCTCAAGCACGTGGCCTGCCACGACGTGGGCCGCGCCCTCAACCCCCAGAGCGTGGAGGGCCAGTTTGAGGGCGGCGCCGTCATGGGCATCGGCTACGCCCTGCACGAAGAGATCACGATGACCAAGGGCGATTGCCGCTCGCAGAGCTTCCACGAGTATCTGATCCCCACCTCCACCGACATCGGGGATTTCGAATCCATCATTCTCGAGTGCGGCGAGGGGCTCGGCCCCTTCGGCGCGCGCGGCGTGGGCGAGCCGCCCTGCAACAACGCGCCCGCGGCGGTGGCCCTGGCCGTGAACAACGCGATTGGAACCACGGTCTACGAGCTTCCGATCACGCCGGAGAAGGTTTGCTGGGCGGTTCGGGGCAAAAACGGCAACGGGCGAAGAGGCCGCTGAGCCGCCATCCTTGAACATCTCGGGGCCTCCGGGCGATTGTCCGGGGGCCCTTTTTTTACCCGAAAAGAGGGATTTTCTGCGGCCCTGCCATGAGAGGAGGCATCTTTTGGATCTCTACGCTCTCGGCCTGTTGATCTATGGAATCTTCATCGGAACCGTGAACACCTCGACCGGTATCGGCTGGGGGGTGGCGACGGTTCCCTTTCTTTTCTTCTTCGTTCCGGGCCTCAGCCCGGCGCAGGTGGTGGCGGTCTCCCTCGTCGGCGGCATCTTCAGCAACGGAGCGGCCACGGTGGAGAATTTCCGGGGCGATCTGATCCACTGGCGCACCGCGGCCTACCTTGCGGCCGGCGCCGCCGCCGGCGGGATCATCGGCTCCCATATCATCCGCAGCCTGCCCGCGGCTCCCCTCCGCCGGATCCTCGGCGTCATCGTCCTTATTCTCGGCGCAAGGATGGTGCTGGGAAAGTGAGGCCGGGGCCCGCGGGGGCGGGCGTTCCGTGCTAAAATAAACTATCCACATCCACCGGAAAACGGAGCCCGCCGCCCGGGAATCTCCTCCGCGGCCGAAGCGGGTCTTTTCGACAAGGAGACCCCCCATGCTGCAGTCCACCATCGCCGGCAGCCTGCCGAAGCCCGCCTGGCTGGCGGAAGAGGTCGAACTCTGGGCTCCCTGGAAATCCTCGGGAGCCGAGCTCGAGCGCGCCAAGCGGGACGCCGTCGCGCTCGCCATCAAGATCCAGGAAGACGCCGGGATCGACATCGTCACCGACGGGGAGCAGACGCGCCAGCATTTCGTTCACGGCTTCCTGGAGTTCGTGGAGGGAATTGATTTTTCCAAGCGCGTGCGCATCGGCATCCGCGATGATCGCTACGAGGCGGACTGCCCCGTCGTCGTGGGGCCCATCTCGAGAAGGCCGCCCGGCCACGCGGATGAGGTGCGCTACTCCCGCAGCCGAACGAAGCACAAGCTCAAGTTCACCCTGCCGGGGCCCATGACCATCGTGGACACGCTGGCGGACAACCACTACGGCGATCGCCCGAAGCTCGCCATGGCGTTCGCCGAGGCGCTGAACGAAGAAGCCCGCGCACTGGAAGCCGCGGGCGCCGACATGATCCAGTTCGATGAGCCCGCCTTCAACGTCTACATGGACGCGGTCAAGACCTGGGGAATCGAGGCTCTCGAGCGCGCGGCCGATGGGCTCTCCTGCCAAACCGTGGTCCACATCTGCTACGGCTACGGCATCCAGGCCAACATCGACTGGAAGGAGGGTCTTGCGGAGGAGTGGCGCCAGTACGAGGAGACCTTCCCGGTTCTCGCCAAAAGCCGGATCGGCGGCGTCTCCCTCGAGTGCGCCAACTCCCGCGTGCCGATCAGCCTGCTCGGGCTCCTCGAGGGAAAAGACGTGCTCGTCGGCGCGATTGACGTAGCCGACCGCACCGTCGAAACCCCCGAACGGGTGGCGGCGGTCATCCGCGAAGCGATGCGGTACGTCTCGCCCGAGCGCCTCTACCCCTGTACCAACTGCGGCATGGTGCCACTCCCCCGCGATGTGGCCGAGGGCAAGCTTAAGGCCCTCGGCGCCGGAACGAAGCTCGTCCGCGAGGAAATCGCCGGGAAGTAAGACCGCTCCCCGGCAGGAAAAAACAAAAGGCCCATCTCCCTTTTCCGCTTTTGCAAAAAACGGAACCCGGCACGTCTAAATATCAAGAAATTGAATATGCGCCGCTTCCTTCTCCCGAGAATGGAGGGAAGGCCCGTGAAGAGGCATGCCTATCTTTTTGTAACGGCTTTCGCCCTGATCTCCTGCGGTATCCCGCAGACGCCTTCCACCTACACGGCGCCTGCGTCTACATCTCCGCCCGCTGCGGCTCCGGCTCAGCCTGCACAAAAATATTCTTCCGAGTATCGCCGCAGGCCGCACCAGTGGGATGGGCCGCGGACGTACTCACACCCGCACACCCATCCACCCGCCTTGCGTCACCGGTGGAACAGATACTCGCGATAGGGCGTTTGACGCGGCCGGCCGCGCGGTCGAAGCGCCGGAACGAAGCTCGTCCGCGAGGAAATCGCCGGGAAGTAATAGGGAGGCGGAACCGCTCTCCTCGCGCTCTTCCCTAAACCTCGAACTTCCGTGTGACGGAGCGGCTCGCGCCGTTCCAGCCGTGGAGGATGTTTGTCTGCGGGCCGGGGATGCCGCCCGCGACGATGAGGAGGAGATGCTCGGGCTTCTTGATGACGGGGATGAACTTCTCGTCGTCATCAAAGTCGGCCGCGCAGGGGAGGGATCTGACGCGATCGGGGGAGTAGCCTCCCGCCTTTTTGAGCTCGCCCGCCGCCCGCCCCGCCATCTCGCAGAGCCTCTGGTGCACCTCGGCCTTCGTCATCCCCGCCTTGGCGCAGATGTTCGCGTGGTCGGGGGCCATCGCCACCACCATGTCGGATTCCTGAAGCGAGTTCATCGAGCCGAGCGAGCTCATCGAGTCGGCGATGCCCGCAAGGAGCCTTTCGGGCCCGTTGCTCACATCGTCGAAAAACTGAAAGGGGGCGATGGCGGCGACGGCGGTCAGGACGTTTTCCTCCGCGCCGAAGCCCTTTGTCGCCGAGAGCGGCTCCCACGGGCTTTGGGCCTCGTTCTCGGCGATGCAGTAGGTATAGCGGCCGGGATGGCCGAAGGTGCTCATGGAGACGACGCCGGGGATGCCCGCCCCCAGGTTCAGCAGCATGAGCCGGATCGCCCTTCCGATCGTCGCGTTGGCGCGGAAGCCGGGGCCGAAGCAGCCGCTCCCCCCGTGCAGGCCGATCTCCTTCGCGTAGGGGCCGTTGACGATCAGGAGCGGCGCGGCGCTGCTCATCGTGGCCTGGATGCCGTTTATGCTAAAGGGCTCGGCGAGGATGGCCTCGAGCCCGCCGATCACCACGGGAAGATAGGCTGGCTTGCAGCCCGCCATCACGGCGTGAACGGCGACGGTGTAAACGGCCGCCACTTCGTTTCCCGGCGGGATGGCGCCGATGACTTCATCGGGATCGCGGCGCGTGCCCGAGAGCATCTCCGCCACGCGCGCCTCGGTGGGGATCACGACCGGCAGGCCGTCGGACCATTCCTTCTCGAAGAAAAATTCGAACTCATCGCCCGCTTGCGGCATGGCACATCCTTCCGAGGGTTCCGGGTGAAGTTTTCTGATTCGTCCTAGTTCGCTCGCTCGTTCTTCCACCGGGGCATGGAAGCGATCAAGCGCTTGACATCCTCCGCCTCGGGGACACCCAGCCGGACCAGGGCCCGGTAGTCCCGCATGGCGGCGGGACGGTTTCCCAGGCGGACATGGGCCTGCGCGCGGTACTCGAAAGCCTCCGCATAGGAGGGGTTCAGCGCCAAGGCCCGGTTGTACGCCTCAATCGCCTCGCGCACCCGGCCGGCGTGACGAAGGCTGTAGCCGAGCAGGGTGTAAGCTTTGTAGTTGCGGGGGTTTTCGGCGACCGCCCGCTGGAACAGATCGGCGGCACGGTTCCAGTTTCCCCTGGAGGTCTCGATCCGGCCTTGGTCATAAAATGAGCCTTTGGGGTTGGGCGCCAGCTGCTTTGCCGGGTCATACGCCAAGGAAGGGGCGGAAACCGCCAACGACAGAGAAATCGCCATTAAACCAAACAAAATTTTCACGTACCTGCCTCCAATATGGCGCCGATCAAAAAACGTTTCCCCGGAAGCGGGGACAGGGACTGCTAAGAGGGGCCAATATATCCCGATCATACGTCCGAAGCGAGCACAGACGGGATGTGGAAATGAAAAGCCCGATTCCCTTATGATGCTTTCATCCCGGCAACATTTCGCCGCCGTGAAGGAGGATGGTCCGTGGGCAGAAGTTGGAGCTTCGCTTGCTTTCTCGTCATCGCCGCGCTCTCCGTGACGGCTCCGGCCGCCCGGGCGGCGAGCCCGTTCGATAGCGTCCAGATCAAAACGCACCGCGTCGCCGGAAACATCTATATGCTCGAGGGCTCAGGAGGAAACATCGGGGTTTCCGTCGGGGAGGACGGCATCCTGATGATCGACGATCAGTTCGCTCCGCTCTCGAATAAAATCAAGGCCGCGCTCGCCCGGCTCGGCCCCGGCAAACCGAAGTTTCTCCTCAACACCCATTGGCACCCCGATCACACGAGCGGAAACCCCGTCTTCGGAAAGGACACCCCCATCATCTCGCACAAGAACGTGCGCAAGCGTTTGGAGGAGGGCGTCCGCCGCAGAAATACCTACAACAAGCCCCTGCCCAAGGAAGGCCTGCCCGTCATCACCTTCGACGAATCGCTCTCGATTCACTTCAACGGCGAGGAGATTCGTGCGATTCACTTCCCCACCGGCCACACCGACGGCGACACCATCGTGTTTTTCCCAAAATCGAAGGTGGTCCACATGGGCGATCACATGTTCTCGGGGCTGTTCCCCTTCATCGATCTCGTCACCGGGGGAGACGTGGAGGGTTACACGAAAAACGTCAAGGCCGTGCTGGATCGCATCCCGCCCGAAACGAAAGTCATTCCGGGCCACGGACCCTTGAGCGGCGTCAAGGAGCTAAAAGTGTTTTATGGAATGCTGGTTGAGACAACCGATTTCATCCGCGGAAAGATCCGTGCCGGAAAAGGGCTGGATGCGATCAAGGCGGAAGGCCTCCCCGCCAGATGGAAGGGCTGGGCCTGGCAATTCGTCTCCGAGGAAAAATGGATAGCCACCGTCTACATGAGTCTGCAGCGGAAAAAATAATCTGCCCGCACAACAAAAAAGCCCCCGGCTGGCCGAGGGCTTTTTTGATCCCGTGAAAAAATTATTCGTTCACGTGCCAGGTGTCGACCATCTTACAGCCGCTCGCCACGAACATGTTGTAAAGGGGGCAGCGCTTGTAGTAGTCGGCCTTGGCGGCTTCCATCTGCTCGGCGGTGGCGTTCGTCTTGAGCCAGACTTCGGTCTGCGCTTCGGTCGGGTGGGGCTGGTAGCCCTCTTGGCCGGCGATGCCGCGCGGGCTGTAAACAATGTTGGACTTCACCTTGAGGGTTTCGATCTCGAGCTTCGCGTCTTTCATCGCCCGCTCGAGGATGACGGCGGTGCAGCCGGCGAGGGCGGCCACAAGGTAGCCCGTGGGCGAGGGGCCCTCGTTCGAGCCGCCGAGCGGTTTGGGCTCGTCCACGATGATGGTATGGCCGCTCTTGGTGGTGACGATGCCCTTGGCGTGCCCCTTGAAGTCGAGCTCCGCCCAGTTCTCGGTGGTCTCGGGAAGCTCTTTCGGTCGGATGTTCATGGCCATGAAGGAAACACCTCCTGAAAAAAGATAGACCGCGCCCGTGTGCGGCGGCCGCGCGTTCCGCTTTGCGAGGTGAAGGAGAATACCAAAGGAGGCGCGTGCGGGAAAACAGCAAGGAGAGCCCCGGCGCCGGGCGCAGAGGCCCTAGAGGGCCTTGAGGACTTCCTTGGTGTGGTCCTTAACCTTCACGTCCTCGAACACCTTCTCAACGCGGCCCTTCTCGTTGATGATGAAGGTGGTGCGGAAGACGGATTCGAACTTGCTGCCGAAAATCTCTTTTTCGCCGTAAGCCCCGTATTTCGAAGCGATTTCGGCGTCCGGGTCCGCGAGGAGGGGAAAATTGAGCTTCAGCTCCTCGCTGAAGCGCTTGTGGCTCACCTCGTTGTCCGGGCTCACCCCCAGCAGGATCACCCCTTTCGCCTGGATCTGCTTGAAATCCTTGTTAAAATTCTTGGCTTCTATGGTGCACCCGGGGGTGCCGTCCTTGGGGTAAAAATAAAGAACGATCTTCTGGCCCTTGTATTGCGAAAGGCGGTGGAGCTTGCCGTTTTCGTCGCGGAGACTGAAAGCGGGCGCCATGCATCCTGACTTCATCACAAAAACCCCCTTATTTCATTGTGTTTCTCTCTCGACCCCCAAGCACATTGATAATACAGGACTACAACTGTTTTCTATATTGCCATATCGGGAGGAAGGCTTCAAGTCGGGGAAAAATCAGAGACCCCAGTCGCGGGCATAGCGGAAGTCGCGGTCGATCGTCCGGGCGCTGAGCTTGGCGATCAGGGGGAGGCGGCGCTTGTACTGGCTGCGCTGCACCAGCCGCATCACACCATCCACAAGCGCGGCGGAAAAACCCCGGGAGAAAAGCTCATCGCGTTGGTAGCGCCGATCGATCATCAGATAGAGGAGCGCGTCCACCTCCTCGTAGGTGAAGCCGAGTTCGTCCTCGTCCGTCTGCCCCACCCACAGATCCGCGCTCGGCGGCTTCTGGATGACTTCCTTGGGCACTCCCAGATGCCGGGCGATCTGGCGGATCTGGGTTTTGTACAGATCCCCGATAGGGTTGACCGCGCTGGCCATGTCTCCGAAGAGAGTTCCGTAGCCGAGGAGGAGTTCGGTCTTGTTGCTCGTCCCCACCACCAGGGCGCCGAGCCGGGCGGAGTGATCGTAGAGAATTGTCATCCGCTCACGGGCCATCTTGTTTCCACGGCGAAGCGGGTCGGCATCGGGGAAGCGCTCGAAATACGCATCGATCTGCGGGCTGATGTCCACCACCTGGATCTGGATGCCGCTCGCGCGGGCAACCGAGCGGGCGTCGCGCTCGCTCTGGGGGTTCGAGAGCCGGTAGGGCATGATGATACCCGTCACGTTCTTGGGGCCCAGCGCGCGGGCGGCCACGAAGGCGGAAACCGCGCTGTCAATTCCGCCCGAGAGCCCCAAAACCAGATTTTTCACCCCGACCTTCATCACCTCGTCCCGGATGAAACCCACCAGAAGGTCCGTGGCGAGCGGCGAATCCAGCTCGAACTCTTCCAGGATTGAGGCGACCAGTATCCCGTTTTTTTTAGACACCGAAAATACCTCCGCTGGACCAATTCGATGCGCCCTATGATGCCCGCTGGGGGCGCGGCCTGCAACGGGAAAATGCGCTTTCCCGCCCGTTGACCGGCTCCGCGCGCGGAGTTACCTTTTGGGGCCTTGAATCCAGTTCACGTTAACCGATTCGCTCCCGCGGGAGGCCAAAATGCCTGTTCTTGGAACGGTGGACCGTCTCAAGTGGGTTTACGACCCGTCAACGATCCGCAAGGGCGGCGCTCCCCGGCCGCTGGCCACGCCGCACATCGAGCTTCGGATCATCGTCCTCAAGCCGGGGGTGCAGCCCGCCTACCACCGGCACCAGGAAGAGATGGACGAGGGCTACCTCATCTACCGGGGTCATGGTGTGGTCCACCACGACGGGGAGGAATTCGAGGTCCGCGCGGGGGATGTCGTTCACGTCCCGGGCGGCACCTGGCACCAGATGAAAAACATCGGTGATGCGGATTTGATCGAGTTTAACTTCCGGGGAGGGAAAATGCCCTCGGTCAACATCCTTCCCGATCAGGAAGAACCTCAGAAAAAAACGGGGGGCGGCTATCACCTTCTCGGCAATCTCGATTCCCTGAAATGGGTTTTCAGCCTGGACGACATCAAATCGAACGGGCCGCCCACGGTCATCGCCACCCCCCATCTCGAAGTGCGCATCCTCGATTTCGGCCCGGGGGATCAGCCCGCGAGCCTGCACCGCCACCAAAAGGAAATGGACGAGATTTACCTGGTCGCGGAGGGCGAAGCCCATCTGCACGGCGACATCGGCGGGGTGGACGTCAAAAAAGGCGATGTGGTTCACATCCCCGGAGGCGCATGGCATAACACCGAAAACCGCAGCAAGAAACGGCTGCTTCTGTTCAACATCCGGGGCGGGCGGATGCCCTCCTCTTCCGAGTGGGCGTAGCCGCATCCGGACCTTTTCCCAGAGAAAGGAAATAAATGGCCATCACAGGGGGTTACAATCATATCCACATGATCAGCCCGGACCCGAAGGCGGCGGCGGACTGGTTCGTGAAATTCCTCGGTGCCGAAATCTTCGGGGATGAAGAGCTTCGCGGCGCCCGGAACGTCCGGATGAAGATCGGCGATGCGAATCTTTATGTGCGCGGCAAGCGGACGAGCGACAAGATCGCCGACACCGGCGGCGGGCGCCCCTACGGCATCGATCATTTCTGCTTCAGCGTATCCGACATCGAGGATTTGCTCCGGTATGTGGAACAGAACGGCGGGCCCATCCCCCAGCCGCTCTTCTCCCTCCCGAGCGGGAACCGCGCCGCCTACGTGATGGGGCCCGATGGCGTGCACATCGAGCTCATCGAACCCAAGGCATCCTGAATCTGAAAGGAGTTTCCGTGGCGCCCAAGCTCAAGCAGCTTCAGCACATCGCCATCATCGCCCGCGATATCGACGTATCCCTGCGCTTCTACC
Source organism: bacterium (assembly GCA_027622355.1). Classification (NCBI taxonomy): domain Bacteria; species bacterium. The sequence goes on from JAQBZT010000001.1 coordinate 25,847, forward strand.
GGGACGTTCTCGGATTCCGGATGATCGAGCGGCACGGGCCGGGCGAGGCCGAGGGCTACAACAACTATCTGAATTTCATGACCATCACCGACGAGCACCACGTCATCAACGTCGTGGAGCTTGCCCCCGAGAACCGGCCGAAAGAGGATCGGAGTCCGAGCGGCTACGGACTGCACCATTTCGCCTTCTCGGTCGAGGACAAGGCCGAGTTCGACGCCTGGTACGATCACCTCAAGGCGAACGGCGTCAAGTTCGTCAAAGAGCCGGTCGTACACAGCCCGACCCACCCCGAGGGGGACGGCTCCTGGGGCGAGAACCGGGCAATGTACTTCCCCGATCCGGACGGGAACCTCATCGAGATCTTCTGCGACATGGGGATTCTGAATAAAAATAACGAATTCAACCGCGAATGGCACGCCGGGCGGCTGAAGCGCGACGGCCACGACCCGGCGAAAACCGAACCGCCCGTGACGGGAAAATACAAAGAGCGTCCCTAGCTCTCGTAATTGCGGATCACGAGTTCGGCCACCTTCCCCCTCCGGTTGGGGCGGGAGTTGATCGCGCGCGCGGCCTGAACCTGTGTTACGCGGAAGTCCTTATAGAGCCCCCGGATGAAGGGGGTGTCCGAGTTCGACTGCATGAACCGGACGCCATTGCCGTCGAGTTTCCGGCACACCTCGGCGAGCCCGCCCTGTTCTTCCTCTCCGAAACTCCCGGCCGTGTAGGCCGTAAAATTCGCCGTTTTACTCAGTGGGTGATAGGGCGGATCGAGATAGACGAAATCCCCCGGACAGGCTTTGCTGTCCATCTCCCGGAAGCCGCAGCAACTCAAGGCCGCCTTCTGCAGAACCGATGAGGCGCGCCGCAGCCCTTCTGCGTCGCAGATGGTGGGATTCTTGTGACGGCCGAAGGGAACGTTGAACTCCCCCTTCCAGTTCACCCGGTAAAGGCCGTTGTATCCGGTGCGGTTCAGATAGATGAACCGGGCAGCGCGGGCCGGGGGCGAGAGAATTGCGGTATCTTGCCCGCGGACGCGGTAGTAGCGATCCCGGTCGTAGACGTGGCGCTTGAGGGCGCGGATGACGGCTTCCACGTCGTCGCGCACGGTCTGGTAGGCGCTGATCAGCTCTTCGATTCGATCGGAGAGATGAATGTTTCCGCGGATGCCGGGGCGCAACGAAAAAAAGACTGCTCCGCTTCCCAAAAACGGCTCATGGTAGTTGCCGATTTGTGCGGGAAAGAGCGGGGCGTATTGCGAAAGGAGACGGCCCTTTCCGCCAGCCCATTTCAAAAATGGGCGCGCCGCAGCGGAGTTGGCTGTTCTTCCCATCGTATCCTCCCGGAAGCCCGGCGGTGAAAGGACAGGATGCTACCCCTTCTCCTTCCCCTGAATCCGGCGAAGCTCCCGAAGGGCGAGATGGACGTTCTCATCTTTCAGGGTCGGGGACGCGATGCGCGTGCGGCGGATATCCGCCGTGTCCACCTCGCCGATCAGAAGACGGGCCTTGCCCCGCGGGGCGGCGGCGAGGGGCTCTCCGTTCGGGAGAATGATCTCCGAGCCGCCCCAGAAGTTGATGCCGTCCTCGTAGCCCACCCGGTTCGAGAAAAAGACGAACTGGTTGAACAGGCCCGCATAGCACCGGTTCAGGGATTGCCAGGTGCGCTCGATGGCGAATGATGATTTTCCCTTTTTCCGCTGGACGCCCCGGCTCGGGCTCGATGAAGGAATGAAAAGAAGATCGGCGCCATCCTGGGAGGCGATGTAGGCAAGGCTCGGGTGCCAGGCGTCCTCGCACACCAGAATCGCGGCGCGGCCGAACTGGGTGTCGAAAGCCCGCAGACCCTGGCCCGCGCCCACGTAGCGCGCTTCATCGAAAAGGCCGTAGGTCGGGAGATAGATCTTGCGGTGGACGTGCAGCAGCTTTCCGTTCTCGAAGTATCCCGCCACGTTGTAGAACGCATGGCGGCCCGACTCCTCGATGAAGCCCACGATCAGCGCGACATCGCGGCTCAGCCGGGCAATCTCCTTGATCATGGCGGCGTCCCGCCGGAGGGCCACCTCGGGGACCATGTCCTTGAGGAAATACCCGGTGAGTGAAAGCTCCGGGAAAATCAAAAGGTCCACGCCCTTTCTGCGAGCCGATTTCACCTCTTTCTCGAGAATTTCCCAGTTCGCCTCGAGATTTCCCAGCGTGGGCCCAATCTGGGCCAGCCCCACCCGAAATTTCATTTCATCGCTCCCGCTTTTCTCCGCGCCGATCGAAATCATTTCCCGAGCGGGAAGGAATATCACACTCCCCCCGCTTCCGAAAACCGCGCCCGCCCTAGATGAACAGCTTGGTTTCCGCCCCCTGGGTGCGGGAGAGAAAAACGGGCAGGCTGATCACCTCATCCACCGCGCCCTCCACCTCCCGGTTGGTGTAGCCCATGAACTTCACCTGCGAGACGCAGGCATATGTCGTCACCTGGCCCGCCTGCCGGGCGGACTCGATCAGATCGCTCACGGAATGCGCCCGGGCCTCCCGCATCCGTTCCGCAATCCGCTTTCCTTCCTCGCCATAAGCAGCCGGAAAGGTCATGTCGTCCACCCTGTCTTCCACGAATTTGCGGAGGGCCTCAAAGAACAAGATGATGTGCACTTCCTCTCCGTTCGCCGCCGCGCTCGCGGCCAGCGTAGCCACCTGATACAGGCGGTCGAAATCGCCGCTGTGGGCGAAAATCACCATTTGCCTGGCCTTTTTCCCGTTCATCATCCCGCCTCTTTTGAGCGGGTGCAGCGAAACCCCACGCCGCCGTGGCGCCCCCCGGGCGGCCCCTGCCATCTGTGATCGCCGCGGCCCGACGCGAGAGGCTGGCCCCAGTAGCCGCCGCGGATCACGCGCGCGTTTCCGCTCGGGGGCCCCTTCGGGTTCTGCTCCGGCGAACTCTCGTAGTAGCGCTCCCCGTAATAGTCCGCCACCCATTCGGCCGCGTTTCCGGCCATGTCCATGGCGCCGTACACGCTCCTTCCCTCCGGAAAGCTTCCCACGGGCAAGGGGCCCGAAAACCGCTTTCCCAGATTCGCCCGGGAGGCGGAGGCCACCTCCCCCCACGGATAAAGGCGGCCGCTCTCCCCGCGGGCGGCCTTTTCCCACTCCGCCTCAGTGGGCAGGCGTTTTCCCGCCCAGGCGCAATAGGCCTCGGCCTCGAACCACGTCACCAGCGTCACGGGCAGATCGCTCGTCCCCGGCTCGGGGCGGTGGCTCCGCCAGGAGAAACGGCTCCAGTCCCCGCCCCATCTTATGTCGCCGGGCTCCCATTTCGGGGCTGCGCGCCCCGTCGCGGCCAGAAAGCGGGCATAGGCCAAATGGGTCACCTCAAATTTATCAATATAAAAAGCGTCCAGCACGATCATGCGGCCGGGCGCCACATCTTCCATTCCCTTTGCGAGGGTTCCTTTTTTCGCCCCCCGCAGAAAAGTACCCGCCGGAACAAACACCATCGCGGAATTGTCGTTTCCCGTGCGGCGGGTGAGCGGATGGGGGGCCTCCCTCGCCGGCGATACGCATCCCGCCAGCAAAAAAAGGGCCACCCAAGCCAAAACGCTTTTCCGGATCACTCAAAATCCTTCGGCTTCACGTTTGAGAAATTCATCCGGGGAAGGAGGGAGGAAGGCCGCCGGGCCAGGCGGTGCCTCCAAAAGCCACCAAGAAAGCGCACCGCCAGAAACAAAAACACCAAAAGGCCGGCGGCGATCAGGACATGGAGCGCGGCGCCTTTCCCGTAGCGGTAGAAAAAATATGCCACGGAAAGCCAGAACAAAAATCCGGCGACCAGAGAAAACCGCGTTTGATTTTCAGGCATGGGCCGCTGGCTCCGCCCTACCGGGACGCGTTCGGTATCACCGACAGCGCCTGGGAAATCATCTTATGAACCTCATGCGAGTACCGATCCGCCCCGCCGAAGACCACCCCGGTGGCCATCCCCTTCGCCGACCAAAGAACCTTCCCTTTTTTCAGATCGATCCATCTCAGTTCCAGTCGAATCTTCAGGGGCTCGAGCTGGATGAGCCGCACATCTCCCCCGATGCCCACCTCGTCATCGGGAAACAGCGAGGCGATCTTCTTCAGGGTTTTCGGGTCGCTGTATTTGAGTCCGACAATCCGCTCCTTGACGAATACGCTCAGCGTCTGGTTGTAGTCGCGAACCGCATATCCTTTTTTCAGCAGCACCTCGACGATGCTCGCCATGTTCGAGCGGACATCATCGCCCGTCACCTGAAGGGTGATGATGGATTTCGTATCCTGGAGCCGCAGGGCACGGAAGGCGGGAGTTCCCGGGGGCGGGGAGTAGGTGAATCCGTCGCCCGACTTACCGATCCCCCCTCCTGAGGCTCGAAGGCCGCATCCGGCAAGAAGAGCCGCCAGCAGCAGGGCGGAAGCGAAAAAGCGCGGCGCCTCGCCGAACATCCGGCGTTCCCGCGCGCGAGTTTTCATTACGCCTCTTTCGGCGGCGCCGCGCTCGCCTCCCCGCCCGCCGCGCGCCCGGTCATGTGGCAGGTGCCCTCGAAGACGGCGCCTTCCTCGATGAAAATGTTCGAGGTGTACACGTCTCCCTTGACGTGCCCGCCGAGGCGGATTTCGCATTTTTGTTTCGCCTCGATCTTCCCTTCCACCTTTCCCATCACGACGACGATGCCGGCCTGGATGTTGGCTTTTACGGTGGCCGCCGAGCCGACGATAAACGTGTCCTCGGTCACTACCTCTCCTTCGAGAATGCCGTCAACGCGCACCGTCCCCTCGAAAGTGATGACGCCCTTGAATTCTGTGCCTTCCCCCAAAAAGGCCCTGATGGTCTTCTCGTAGTTCGCATCCCCTCGGGCCACCGCTTTTCCTCCCGTTTGCCGGAACATGCCTCAGGCCAGCCGATCGATCAGCCCCTCGAGCATGTCCTTTGAGTAATAATCAATAATGATCTTTCCCTTTTTTTCGTCCCCGTCAATCGCCACCTTCGTTCCCAGGGTACTGCGAAGGCGCTCGGTCTGCTCCCGAAGGAAAATGGCCTCCGGCCCCCGGGGGCCTTCATCCTTCGCGGGACGCCGCCGTCCCCCCCCCGGGCCCGCCGCTTTCGTCAGCGCCTTCCGCACCCTGTCCTCGAGCTGGCGGACCGACAGGTTTTTCTTCACCGCCTCGTCCGCGAAGCGCTCGGCTTCTTCCGGGGATCGCAGCGACAAAAGCGCGCGGGCGTGGCCCATCGAGAGAAGGTCGGCGGCGACGCTCTCCTGAACGGCGAGCGGAAGCCGGAGAAGGCGGATGTAGTTCGCCACCGTGGAGCGTTCCTTGCCCACACGGGCGGCGAGCTCTTCCTGCGTCACGCCGAGCCGATCCATCATGCTGGAAAAGGCCGCCGCCACCTCCATCGGGTTCAGATCCGCGCGCTGCACGTTTTCGATGACGGCGATCTCGAGAAGTTTTTCGGCCGCGGCCTCCACCAAGATCACGGGAACCGTTTCGAGGCCGGCCGCGCGGGCGGCGCGCCACCTCCGCTCGCCGGCCACGATTTCGTATCTCCCCGCGGTGGAGCGCACCAGTATCGGTTGAAGCACGCCGTGCGTTTTGACGGACTCGGAAAGTTCCTTGAGGCTTTCGTCGTCAAAGTCGATCCGCGGCTGGTGAACACCGGGGTGCAGATCGGCCACGGGCACGCGGCTCAGGCGCTCGCCCTCCGCCGCGGGAGCGGCGATCGGCCCTTCATCCGGCGGCGACATCGGATCCGAGGAAAGAAGCGCATCCAGTCCACGGCCGAGGGCCTTGCGTCCTTTTGTGGCCGCCATTAATTCATCCTCCGCCTTCTTCCGGCGCGGGTGAGAAACTCGCTGGCCATGGCGAGGTAGGCCTGCGCGCCCGAAGATGAAATGTCGTATGCAATGACGGGCTTTCCATGGCTCGGCGCCTCGGCGAGGCGAATGCTCCGCGGGATCGCGACGCGGTAAGTGAGCTCGGGAAGGTGCGTGCGGAGATCCTCCCCCACCTGCCGGGAAAGATTGGTTCGCGAGTCGTACATCGTGAGAACGATGCCGCCCACCCGAAGGCCCGGATGGATGGATTGCCGGACGCGCTCGATCGTTTTCATGAGGCGGGCCAGACCCTCGAGCGCGAAGTACTCCGCCTGAATCGGGATCAGCACCTCATCGGCCGCCCGGAGAGCGTTGAGGGTCAAAAGGCCGAGCGAGGGGGGGCAATCGATCAAGATAAAGTGGAACGCCGAGCGGTACCTCTCCAAAACACTTCGAAGCCTCTCCGTCCGGTTCGGCAGATCCGCCAGCTCGAGTTCGGCACCGACCAGATCGATGGACGAGGTTAAAACTCTAAGTCTTTTTATATCAATAGTTTGCAGTGATTTCTCCTCGATCCGCTCGTCCATCACCAGCGCCCGGTAGAGGGCCGGGTCCTGGGTGTCGAGACCGAAGGCGCTCGAGGCATTCGATTGCGGATCCAAGTCAACAAGCAGGGTAGGCTCATCGGCCACCGCGAGGCACGCGGCGAGGTTCACTGAGGTGGTGGTTTTGCCCACCCCGCCCTTCTGGTTCACGATGGCGATAACCCGTGCCTGCCCGGGAGAATTCTGGCTTTCCGCAGCCGGACGGCTGGGCTCGGAGACAGCTGCTTCCGACATAGGACCTCGCTGAGGAGAGATAGGATCGGCTCCTAGAAAGTGTCATAGTCAGGCACAAATTTCAAGGGAATGTTTCACGTGGAACACAGTTTTTCGAAATTTTCCAGATGTTCCACGTGGAACATCCCTGGCCCCGCTAGCTGCCTTCAGGGGACAAGGGATGGCCCCCATCGCCAGAGGCGGAGGAGCGGCGGAGGTGAACTTCCAGCAGCGCGATAGCCGCGGGCGTTACCCCCGAGATGCGGCTGGCCTGTCCGAGGGTCCGGGGCTGGACCTCTGTCAGGCGCTGGCGAACCTCGAATTTCAGATGTTTAATCTCTTTAAAATCAAAACTTTCTGGAATGCGTATCCGGTCAGCCGCCCGGAGGGTGGCCACCTGCCGCCCCTCCCGGAGCACGTACTCCTTGTACTGCACTTCGGCCAGGACAAACCGGCGGGCCTCCTCGCCCAGTCCATTCCACAACTCCAGGAGGCGTCCGCCCTGCACGGCATCCACCCGGAGCGCCACTTCGGCCCCCACCTCCGGCCGGCGGAGAATATCCCCCAGCTTTTGTGGCTTCCGGAGCGCTGCCGTCCCGAAGGACTGGAGGAGATCCGACACAGAGGGCTTGGGATAAACGTCCGCATCCTCAATGTAATCAATTATTTCTCGACATTTCGTCTTTTTTTCGCCAAAAGCCTGGAAGGTTGTATCGTCCAGGGAACCCACCCGGTGGCCCAGCGCCATCAGGCGCATATCCGCATTGTCGTGGCGGAGGAGCAGCCGGTGCTCCGCCCGGCTGGTGAACATCCGGTAGGGCTCGGCCACCCCCTTCGTCACCAGATCATCGATCAGCACCCCGATGTAGGCCTCCTCCCGCCCGAGGATGAGCGGCGCCTCCTCGCGCAGATAGCGTGCCGCGTTGATGCCCGCCATGAGACCCTGTGCCGCCGCTTCCTCGTAGCCCGTCGTCCCGTTGATCTGCCCGGCATGGAAGAGCCCCGGCACGCGCTGCGTCATCAGGCTCGGCATCAGCTCGGTCGGGTCCACAAAGTCGTACTCCACCGCATAGCCCGGCCGCATGATCTCCGCCCGCTCGAGGCCCGCGATCGATCGAACAACGCCCAACTGCACATCCACGGGCAGGCTCGTCGAGAGCCCGTTGACGTAGATCTCGAGTGTCTGCCTTCCTTCGGGCTCGAGAAAAATCTGGTGCGCCTCCTTGTCCGGAAAGCGCATCACCTTGTCCTCAATGCTCGGACAGTAGCGCACCCCGGTGCCCTCGATCTGGCCGTTGAACATCGGCGCGCGATCGATGTTCCGGCGGATCAGCTCATGCGCCTTCGGGTTGGTGTAGGTGATGTAGCAGGGAACCTGATCCTGCCGGATGCGATCGGTGCGGAAGGAAAAAGGACGGGGCGGCTCGTCCCCGGGCTGAACCGCGAGCGAGCCGAAGTCGATCGTCCGCGCATCGAGACGCGGCGGCGTTCCCGTCTTCATCCGCCCGATGCGGAAGCCGAGCGATGCGAGTTGATCCGTCAGCCCGCGCGCCGCGCCCTCGCCCGCGCGCCCGCCCTCGATCTTCTGATCGCCATAGTGCAGCAGCCCGCGCGTGAACGTGCCCGGCGTCAGGATCACCGCCCGCGATTCGAACCGCTCGCCGAACTGTGTCTCGATGCCCGCCGCGCGGCCCGCATCATCCAGCAGGATCCGCCGGAGCGCGCCCTGCTTGAGAATGAGGCCCTCCTGCCGCTCGACGGCGTATTTCATGTACATCCGGTATTGCTGTTTGTCGGCCTGCGCCCGGAGGGCCTGAACGGCGGGGCCTTTCCGGGTGTTGAGCATGCGGAACTGAATGCCGGTCGCGTCAATCGCCCGGGCCATCTCACCGCCCAGCGCGTCCACCTCGCGGACCAGCACGCCCTTCGCGAGTCCCCCGATCGCCGGGTTGCAGGACATCAGCCCCACCGTGTCGAGGTTCATCGTGAAGAGCAGCGCCCTTGCGCCCATGCGCGCCGCGGCGAGCGCCGCCTCGCATCCCGCGTGGCCGGCACCGATCACGATGATGTCGAAATTCAATCTCTAGTCCCTCAATAAATTCGGGTCCGCCGGCCTACGAAAGATACTGATCGAGGTTTTCCGCCTGCAAAATATCCATCACTTCTTTGGCCATCCACGCTCGATTTCTTTGCTTTCCCGTAATTTCTTGAAGAAAGCCTTCGTCTTCGAGCCGCTGGATTGCTCGAATGGCGGTGGGAAGGGTTACTTTAAGCCGATCCGCTACGCCTGGTGACCGGCAAACCGGAAAACCAATCAGGCTGTCCACAAGAGCCATGCTCGTTGGCCCGCCCTTGGTCTGCATTTTTTGTCTGTATTCTTCTTGTTTATCTAACAACATTCTGATCCGCCAAGAGGAGTCCTTCGCCTGCATTTCCACTCCCCGGAGAAAAAAGATGAACCAGGGAATCCAATTGCCTTTTTGGCTAACGCCCAAAAGCAGATCGTAGTAATTACTGCGATTTCGCTCAAAATAAGAGCTGAGGTACAGTAACGGCTGGGAAAGAAGCCCCCATTCACACAAAAGAATCGGAATTAACAAGCGGCCCACACGGCCATTTCCGTCCACAAAGGGATGGATTGCCTCAAACTGGTAGTGAATCATGGCCAGCTGTATTAGTGGCTGAATTTTGGATTTCGTGTGGAGAAATTTCTCCCAGTCTGAAATACATTCTTGCATTTCAGGAGTCGGTGGTGGCACATAAGTGGCATCATGAACAGAACTTCCGCCTATCCTGTTTTGCACTCGCCGAAACTCACCCGGGGCCCTATCTTGCCCTCTCACTTCTCGCAATAAAATAGAGTGGAGATCCCTCACAAACCTGAGTCCTATGGGCAACTCCAATCTGCGATCAAGTCCAACCTCAAGCGCAATTACATAATTCAAAACCTCCCTGCGAACATCTGCGCCCTGTGGATGGTGCGTGGGATCGGCTTCATGGATGAACAACTCATCCAGATCGGTTTCTGTTCCCTCAATTCGACTGGACGCTTCGGCTTCTTTTCGCAAAAAAGGCCGAATCAATAAATGGGGGTTCGGTAGCGTTCTCCCGACCCCGGAGAGATCGCCCAGCGCTCCACGGGCTTCGGCCAAAGCGGCCATAAGTTCATCTGTAATTTTAATTTCAGGCGGAAGGGGGTCGGGCACAAACGCCGGGGCGCCCTCAGGAGTTCGAACAAGACGTCCTGGGGCATTCACCCCAAATTCTTCCTCTCTCATATCCGTATCCAAACCGTAGTGTCTGAACACTACTTGAGGCATCCACTTTTCACGCCACACCCGCATCCCTTGGGTACTCGAATACCCAAATTTCTTCCTCTCTCACAATGCGACCTTATCTAGTCAATAAAAACAACCATGTAAATGCTTTTGCCCTGCTTGTTGTCGAGAGTTAAACCATTATCACCTTTAACTAAAATTTTCAATAAAAATTTAACCAAGAAATTCCCTTGCTTAATTGTCCAATATTAACGATGGAAATATACTATATAGAGTGTTTTTACTGGTGCAGATAGCCTACATTTTGTATATTTCATTATTTTTATTATTTTCCGATGCAGAACGCCGAGAAAATTTTATCGAGGAGCGCCTCGCCCCAGCTCCGGCCGAGAAGCTCGGAGAGCGCGCCCTGCGCCTCGTTGAGGTGCACCGCGACCAGCTCCGGTGAAAGATCGGCGGCGATGGCGTCTGCGGCCCCCTCCACCCCCTCCCGGCATTTCGCCACCAGATTGCGGTGGCGCTCCCGGGTAAGGATGGCCTGACCGCCCGGCCCCGCTTCTCCATCGGCCCCTGAAAGTTCGCGCGCGATGAGCGCACGCAGATCGTCCAGCCCCGCACCGTTCAGCGCCGAGATGGCGAGCGGGGGAGCACCGTTCGCATCCCGCTCCGGAACCTGCGCGCCGGGAAGATCGATCTTGTTCGCGATCAGCAGGGAGGGCGGCTCAATTTTTTCCTGCTCTTCCTTTCCCCACTGCGCCTCGGCCGCGCCACCCGCCGCATCGATCAGGACGAGGCAGAGATCAGCGCCCGCCGCGGCGCGCCTTGCGCGCTCGGCCCCTTCTTTTTCGATCAGGTCCTCGGTCTCCCGGAGGCCGGCGGTATCGATCAGGCGCACCGGAATGCCGCCGATGTCGCAGACCTCCTCGACGGTGTCCCGCGTCGTGCCGGGCAGGGGGCTCATGATGGCCCGATCGGTTCCGAGCAGGCGGTTCAGGAGGGTGGATTTTCCGGCGTTGGGCTTTCCCAGAATCGCCACCCGGGCCCCCTCGCGCAGGACGCGGCCCGATCGGTAGCTCGCCTCCAGTCCGCGGAGCCGCGCCGCCGCCGCCATGAAGCGCTCCCGCAGGGCAGGGGCACCCATTGGGCCTCCTTCGGGCGCGGGGCCCGCGCCGGGCTCGAATTCATCGGGAAAATCGATGGCCGCCTCAAGATGCGCCCCCGCTTCGACGATCTCCTCCCAGATTTCATCCAGAGCGGACGAGAGGCCGCCTTCCAGCTGGGCGAGGGCCGCCCGGGCGGCACGCGAGGTTTCGGCGGAGACCAGATCGGCGACCGATTCGGACTGGAGGAGATCGATCCTTCCGGAGAGAAAAGCCCTCCGGGTGAACTCCCCCGGGGCGGCGGGCCTGGCCCCTGCGCCGCGCGCCGCGCCGATCAGGGCCTGGACGACGGCGGGGCCCCCGTGGCAGTGCATCTCGGCCATGTCCTCGCCGGTGAAGGAGTTCGGCCCGGCCATGAAGACCGCCACGCCCTCATCGAAAGCACCGCTCTCTGCATCCACGAACCGGCCGAGGACATAGCGCCGCTCGGGGAAGCGCGCTTTCGCCTTTCGGGGCTTGAAGATGCGCCGAAGAACGCGCTCCGCCTCCGGGCCGCTCAGGCGCACGATGGCGATGGCTCCCTTTCCCCATGCGGTGGAAAGAGCCACAATGGTGTCCCGTTCGGGCGCGTTGTTTTTATCCGTCATGGCATTGGTCCCGCCTGCCCGCCGGTTTTCGGCCCACGAATGGGCGGCCCTTTTCCTGAGGTGCGCCGATGTCCGAGCTGCGATGGAATCCCTGGCTGGAGCGGTGGGCGCTCATCGCCACCGCCCGCCGCGATCGCCCAAAGCAGCACACCTTTTCTCCCTCGACGCCCGCATTTCCCGAGCCCGGGTGCCCGTTCTGTCCGGGAAACGAGGCGAAAACCCCTCCCGAGATCGACGCCATCCGCCAGGGCGGCCGCTGGAGCGTCCGCGCCTTCGACAACAAGTTTCCGGCGCTCGCGCCCGGCCTGCCCGCCGCTCCAGTTGAGGACGGCCCGTTCTCGTCCATGCCGGCGCGGGGCCGGCACGAGGTGATCGTGGATGCGCCGGATCACTGCAAAGGGCTCGGCGATTACCCGGCGGGCCACGCCGCGGACGTTCTCGCCCTGCTCCAGAAAAGGGTGCGTGCCCTCTACGGAGAGCCGGGCATCCGCGCCATCGTTCCCTACAAAAACCACGGCGCCGCCGGGGGGGCGTCGCTTCCGCACTCCCATCTTCAGGTGGCGGCGCTGCCCGCGATCCCGCCGCGCACCGCCAGGGAGCGGCACGCCGCCGAAAAACATCTGCGCGAAACTGGCCGGCCGCTTCTCGGGGAGACGCTCTTCCGCGAGCGGGAAGACGGCCGCCGCCTCGTGGAGCAAGCCGAAGGGGCCATCGCCTACTGTCCCTTCGTTTCTCTTTATCCCTACGAAATTGTCATCGCGCCCCAGCCGATCGGAGAGCGTTTCGCCGACGCCTCCCGCGAGACGCTCGAAGCCGTGGGCGGGGCGCTGGCCCGGTCGCTGCTCCGCATCAAGATCCTGCTGGGCGATCCGCCCCTGAACGTCCTTTTCCACATCGAAACGGGTCCCGGAGAAGAGAAGACGCCCGGCGCGCATCACTGGCACATCGAAATCATCCCCCGGCTCACCGTCCTGGCCGGCCTTGAGCTCGGGGCGGGCGTTCACATCAACGAGGCCGCTCCCGAGGAGGCCGCGGCGGCGCTTCGCGGGGCGCTCTCCTAGCCGGTCCAGAGGCCCCCGTTGATGTCGAGCGTGACGCCGGTGATGTAGCTTGCGCCCGGCGACGCCAGATACCAGACGCCGTCGGCGATCTCGTGCTCGGTCCCCGGCCTTCCCATGGGGATTCCCTTTTTGACGTCCTCGATCCGGTTCTTGTGCAGCTCGGCGACGCGGGGAGAGAGCACCACGCCGGGCGCCACCGCGTTCACAGTGATGCCGTGCGGGGCGAACTCCACGGCGAGGCGGCGCGTAAAACCGACGATGGCTGTCTTCGCGGTGGTGTACTCGACGGCGGTGAAGCGGACGCCGGTTCTCCCGGCGGTGGAGGAGATGCTGACGATCCGGCCGTAGCCCGCTTTTTTCATGACGGGTACCGCCTCGCGGCAGCACAGGTAGACGCTCTTCAGGTTCCAGGCGATCGAGGCGTCCCAGACGTCTTCTTCCAGATCCTCGAAGTCGCGGATCTCGAGGAATCCGCCCGCGCAGTTCACGAGAATATCGAGGCGGCCCCATTTCCCGAGCGCTCCCCCGAAGGCGCTGTGCACCTCGTCGGCGGAGGCGGCTTCCGCCCGAAAGAAAGCCCCTTCACTCCCGGCCGCGGCCGCTTTCTCCGCCGCCGCGGCGCCCCTCACTTCGTCGCGGTCCAGCACGGCGACGCGCGCTCCCTCTCGGGCGAGACGCTCCACGCAGGCGAGGCCGATCCCGGCGCCGCCGCCGGTGACGACCGCCACTTGCCCTTCCAGGGATTTGCCTTGGCTCATCGTCTTCCTCTCCCTGATCCCAAAAGCGGGGCGCGCGCGGTGACGCGGTAGGTGTCCGCGTCGTTATTCTGGGAGAGCGCCCCCGTGAACCCCGCCGCCCGGACTTCGCTCTTCAGATCGTTTGGCGCAATCCGCGTCCAGAGCGGGGGACCGTGGTCCGTCTCGTGAACGTGCCATTCCATCAGAACGATTCTCCCGCCCGGCTTGAGCGCGCGGCGGGCCTCCGACAAAAGCCCCTGTATCGATCGCGTCTCGTGCGTAACGAACGCCAGCAGCGCGATATCGGCCACGCTGTCTGGAAATGGGATATGGGGATCGCGGTTGCGGCGAAGTTCGATGTTTTCGTGTCCCGCCTCGCGGGCTTTCTGGCGGGTCTCGCGGAGCATGATCGGCGAGATGTCGCACGCCAGAACCGCGCCCCGGCGGCCCACGATCCGGCAGGCGGGAAGCGTGAAAAATCCCGGCCCGCAGCCGACATCGAGCAGGATCATGCCCTTGGCAAGGCCCAATTCCCGCAACGTTTTCGCCGGAGGCATCGCCTTGCGCCGCTGCGGGCTCAAGAGGCGGCTTCGCCGCCGGGGAGGCATGACCCAGGGCTTGCGCGCCCCGGAAGCCCTCAAGCCTTCTCCTCCAAAAAGCCCTCCAGCGCCTCCCGCAGCCGATCGGGAGGAACCCCCTCACGAATCAGCAGCAGGCCCTCGAGGATGAGCTCGAGCTTTCTCCGCTCCTTCTCGGTGCGCGTGCGGTGGCGCCGCTCGAGCATGCGCTCGATTTCATCGATGCCCGCGCCCTCGAGCGCCCAGCGCAGCCCGCGGCGCAGGAGCGCCTCGGGAATATCCCCCAGCCGCCCCTCCAGCGCGGCGAGCCCTTCTCTGTGGGCCTCCTCCGCCAGATCGCAGCAAAGGGAGATGATCCGGCTGGTCGCCTGAGCGGACGGGGGCAGGTGCATCTCGGGAAGGCGCTCGTAGTCCGCCGCCCCTTCGGGCAAAAAGGCGACGAGCCTGGCACGGGCCCGCTCCCTGCCCTCCTCGGAGACGATGGAGGCCAACCCCTCGATGAGGATTTCGCCGTTTCTCTCCAGGTGCACGATATAGGCGTCAATTTGACGCCCCACGATGGACTCGATGTCTTCCACCAAGGAGAGGTCGATGACCATTCGAAGGCCGGTCGAGAGAACGCTGCCCGGCATCCGATCCAGGGCCGGCTCGAGCGAAAGGAGCCCGTGCCGGAGCGCCCGGGCGGAAAAAAGTGCCAGCAGATCGATGGCCTCCGCCGCCTCCATCTCCGCCAGATGGTGGGCCGAAAGCTTTCCTTCCGTCTCGATTTCGAGCGGAGGGATCGTATCGTCCGCCGGGCCATCGAGAGAGATCTCCCCCCGCTCTTCCAGGGAATAGGCGGTGGCCATGAGGGTGCGCTGGGCGTCTCGATACACTTCCCGCGGCATCCCCGCGTTCCTCTGTATTTCCGCGCGCAGGAATTCGGCGGCGTGGACAGAAACGTTTTGCAGGACGCGATCCGCCACTGCGGGATCGGCGGTACAGAGTGCGAGAGAGAGTGTTTCCGGATCCGACCGATCAATGATCCGGCGGAGCGCACGGCCGGACATGTTGGAAAGCGGGGAGAGATCTGCTTCCTCGGCGCTGAACAGCCCATCTTCTTCCGGGTCGTCCGGGCCCGTCCCGCCCTCGTCTTCCCAGTCGCGAAATCTTTCCGTGCCCATTTCGCTTTCCTCCCCTGCTAGTTTTCCTCGGCCAGCTTGGGTGCCTTGACAGAACGATTGACGAAATACTGTTGGACGATCGAAAGGACGTTGTTCACGAGCCAGTAAATCACCAGCCCGACCGGAACCGGATAGTAGATGAACATTCCGGTAAAAATGACGGGCATCATTAACATCATTTTCGCCTGCGAGGGATCGCCCGCCGTCGGCGTCATCTTTTGCTGAAGAAACATGGAGGCGCCCATCAGGATGGTGTAGACGTGAAACGGATCGGGCTTGGACATGTCGGTCACCCACCAGAAGAAGGGTGCGTTCCGCAGCTCGATCGAGACCAGCAGGGCATTGTAGAGGCCGAAGAAAACCGGGATCTGAATGACCATGGGCAGGCACCCCATCATGGGGTTGACCTTGTGCTCCCGGTAAAGGGACATCACCTGCTCGTTCATCTTGGTCTTGTCGTCCTTATAGATCTCCTTCAGCTGGGCCATCTTGGGCTGAAGTCTCTGCATCTCTTTCATGTTCCGCATGCTCACGTGGGTGAGCGGATAGAAGATAATTTTGATGAGGATGGTCAGGAGGATGATTGCGAACCCCCAGTTGCCGACGATTGCGTGGAAAAACCGCAGGGCAACCATCAGCGGGCGGGCGATAATCGAGAACATGCCGTAATCGAGGGCGTTTTCCATCCCCACCCCGAGCTTCGCGAGGCGGGCCGGCTCCTTGGGTCCCACGAAAAGATCGAACACCGCTTCCGTGCGGGCGTCCGTCTTGAGGGGGACGGCGACAACGTAGTCGTTGATCTCTTTGGCGTCCCCCAAGAGACTTACTTCCGCGCCGCCTGCGCCCGCGCGCGGAACGAGCGCTGCGATAAAGTACTTCGCCTGGAGGGAAACCCACTCGGTGCCCTCGCCGTGGACGACGGGTTTTCCTTTTTCTGGGGCATCGTAGTGGAGCTTATTTTTTACGTAGCTCATCGGGCCTTCCACCACTCCGCCGTAGGTGTTCCCGTCCGCTCCACCGAGCCGGGGGCCCCAGGCCAGGCCGAGCGACTGGGGGGTCTTGGGCTGCGCGATCCGCACCTTCATGCCGACGGCATAGCTGTTGTGGCGAAAGGTGAATATTTTTTCCGCCATCAGGCCGTCCGGGCCGGAATAAACGAAGTGGAGGGTCGCCTCGGGCTTCGACGCGGAGAGGGAAATGGTGCGCGTGTCCGTGCGATAGAGGCCCTGGTTCAGGCGTGTGGCGATCTCGCTTCCCGTGAAGAAAAGCGGCCTCAGCTCCGCGCTCCCCGCGAGAACCAGCTCGAGTTCCTTGCCGTTCTCGCTCCGGTAGTCCGTGAGGGTTGCCGAAAGAAGGCCTGCCCCCTGATTCGTGAAGACGAGGGCCGCCTTGCCGGTTTGTACCGTGACCCGGATTTCCTCGGAGGGAGCGGGGGCGGTAGTCGCCGGCGCGGATTCTTTTTGCGGGGACGGGGGCTTTGCCGTCAGGGGGGCCGAGGTGGCCGGCCGGGAAGGCGCGGCTTTTTTCTGAGACTCAGCCGCCCGCTTCTGATCGCTCCGTTTTTCTTCCATCGGCCGCAACACCAAAAATTGCCACCCGATAAGAATCGCCAGCGAAAGTGCGGCGGCGATAATTGCGTTCTTTTCCATGCAAACAATTCTCCGTCATCCACTCGCTAGGGAACCGGGTCGTTTCCCCCGGGATGAAAAGGGTGACAGCGTGCAAGACGCCGGACCGAAAGCCAGAGCGCCATGTGGGGAGGATGCCGGCGAAAGGCTTCGGCCGCATAAGAAGAACAGCTCGGCGAAAACCTGCAACTCCCTGGCAAAAGAGGGGAGACGATCAGTTGATAGCCCCGGATGAAAACAAGGGCGAGGGCACGGATAAGCGCCAAGGTTCCGCGGCCTGCGGTTTCCATTATTTCATCAGTCCGATCGCGCCCCGGAAGTCTCTCTCCACATCCTTCAGCTTCGCCTTCGTGATGGCGCGCTTGGCAACAAACACAAAATCCGTTCCGTCGGGAAGCATGGGGTAAGACTGCCGGAATGTCTCGCGGAGCAGCCGCTTCGCCCGGTTTCGCTCGACGGCGTTGCCCGTTTTCCGGGAGGCGACCACGCCAAGCCGGGCGGAGCCTTCATTGCCCGACATTACATGAACCGTGAAAAAGCGGCTGTGGAATTTTCTGCCGTTTTGGAGAACACGCAAAAACTCTGGCCGGTGCCGTATCTTCATCTCTGAACGAAACCCTTGTCCCATCTCCCCATCCTCGGAGGAAAGGGGTGCGGAGGCGCTTCCGATCATCTAAACGGAAAGACGCTTCCTTCCCTTGGCGCGCCTGCGCTTGAGGACGGACTGGCCGCCGATGGTTTTCATCCGGCGGCGAAAGCCGTGGGTTTTGGTTCTTTTTGTCCGGTTGGGCTGATAAGTTCGCTTCACGTGCTCGCCTCTGTTTCCGCAAGCCGGGGGAGAGGGATTCTGCCTGTCCGGAATCGGCTTGCGCAACCCGGATTCCCCTAAAAAACCGTGGCTACATTAGCTATCCGCCTTCGCGGTGTCAAGGCGGGGAATACGGGCATCGAAAACCCGATTTTCGGCGCGTCTCCCTCTCCCGGGATAGCCCTTTTTTTTCGTGGAAAAAAACTTTTTTTATCTCAAATTCGTTGATTTCGCTGCCCTGATTGCCATTTTCCCGGGCTTTCCTCATTTTTTTGTGGAAAACGCTTGCTTTTCCACCCCGGGCTGTGGAATTCTTAGGCCCTGGGACTACATTTCCGCAGGGGCTGCTTTTTACTTTTCGTGCTCTGCTTTGGGCGGTGCTACCGGAATTTCACTTTCTCGAATCATTTTCGCTTTATATTTGGTTGTCCATGGCTGAGCTTTGGGACCGCTGCTTGGAGAAGATCCGCGAGGAGGTTTCGCCCCAAACGTTCGAGCGCTGGTTTTCAAACACGACCGCGCCCGAGCACTCCGGCGGGATCTTGACCGTTCGCGTTCCTGATGCGTTCACCGCGGAGATGCTTCGCACGCGGTACGGCGGGATTCTCGATGAGATCCTCCGGCAAGAGTCGGGGGGAGAGCTTCGGGCGAGGCTTGTGGCGTCGGGGGTGCCCGCCTCATCGCCGGCACCGCAGCCCTTCCCGGGAATCGCGGCGAGACCTCAGCCTTCGGCCTCGCCTCCCAAGAAACCGGAGTTCCTGAATTCAAAATACCAGTTTTCCAGTTTTGTTGTCGGTTCTTCGAATCAGTTTGCGCACGCCTGCAGCCTGCGGGCCGCCGAGCAGCCTGGCGAGTCCCTCAACCCCCTGTTCATCTACGGCGGAGTGGGTTTGGGTAAGACACACCTTCTTCATGGAATTGCGCATCGTATTCTCGAAAAAAATCCCATGGCAAGGATCTATTACACTTCCGCCGAAAACTTTATCAACGAACTAATCGGTTCGCTCCAGCGGAACACTATGGCGGGATTTCGCAATAAATACCGGAAGATTGATGCTCTTTTGGTGGATGATATCCAGTTTATCGCGGGGAAAGAGCGGACACAGGAAGAGTTTTTCTTCACCTTTAACGCGCTGTATGAGTCGGGCAAACAGATCGTCATTACAAGTGATCGTGTGCCCAAGGATACGCCTGGGCTCGAGGAGCGGCTTCGGACACGGTTTGTCTGGGGTATGATGGCGGACGTGGGTGTTCCGGATTTTGAGACCAAGGTGGCGATTTTGCAGAAAAAGGCCACTGAGCACAACTTTCCTCTCGTGCCCGAGGTGGCGCACTATGTCGCCGAGAATATTCGCTCCAACATCCGGGAATTGGAAGGTTGCCTTGTCAAGCTTATTTTCCACTCCTCGCTTCACGAGGTGGATATTGATGTCCCCATCGCCCAAGAAGTGCTGAAGCAAATCATCCTGGAGCCCGCCAAGGCGATCTCCGTAGACACCATCCAGCGGGTTGTGGCTGAACACTACCAGATTAAGGTTTCGGATTTGCGCTCAAAGAACCGCTCCCAGATATTCGCGTTCCCCAGACAGGTGGCGATGTACCTGTCGCGCGAACTTACTCGGGCCTCTACAACCGAGATTGGCCGCCGATTCGGAGGAAAAGATCACTCGACCGTGATTCACTCCACAAATAAGATTAAAAATCTCCTGAGCCAAGATCACGCTTTTTCCACTGCTCTTGGACGTATTCGTGAAACTATTGAATCTTTATAGCTTGTGGATTTTTTGTGGAAAAACGTGTTAATTGGGGTTATTGTCATGGATAAAATACTCTCCACATCTATGCCCTATTGTTTTTCCCCGGACTTTTCACAGAAAACAAAATATAAACAATTGATGTATATATATTTATATCGATATTAACATATCAACAGCCCCTACTACTACTACTGATCTTAATGATTAATATATAATAAATAATAAGGGGATCGTTAGTGTTCCTGAAAAAACTCTCATTAACGGGATTCCGGAATTACGCCTCCCTGGAAATACTGCCCCACCTCTCGTTTAATTATCTTTACGGCCCAAATGGGGCAGGAAAGACAAATTTGCTCGAGGCAATCTATTTTCTGGCCCACCTGCAGTCATTTCGGCGCACCACCCGGGCAAAAATGGTCAACACTGACAGTGAGGGTATGTATATTTCGGGCGAATTTGAGAGCGGCGGCAAAAAATTGCGCCTTGAGGCATCTGTCCTTGGGAAGGAGAGGAAGTATCAGGTTAACGGAAAAATAGAGAACAGTTTAACCGCGTATCTGGGGCAGGTTTTTGTCGCTCTTTTTTATCCGGAAAGTTTGAATCTAATTCGAGGGAGGTCGCTGCAGCGAAGGGCGTTTTTTGATCGGGCCATTGCGGCAGAGGACGGCAGACACCTTACCGACCTTCGGCAATACAATCGGCTTCTTGCGGAAAGAAATAAAATTTTAAAGAAGGATTTTTCTGCATCATTTGATATAATGCGGACATGGAATGAGCGGCTGATTGGAGTCGCCGCCAAGGTAATAAAAAGGAGAGTGGATTACCTTATATCCTTCCGCCAAAGAACGACGACCCTTGAAGAAGACCTTCATTTCGCGCCGGAAAAAAAAGCTGAATTCAAGTATATGGCCGGAGCCTACCTGGGGAGAGACTGGGAGGTGGCTGCTTCCTCCGAGGGGGAAATTATAAGTTTTTTATCGGACAGCGCGGCGGCGCGGCGGGAAGAGGAGGGACGGAGAGGGATCACTTTATTCGGCCCCCATCTCGACGACTTCAAAATTCTTCTAAAGGGGCGCGACGCCAAGGATTTCGCATCCCAGGGGGAGCAGCGGATTCTGGTGATTTTAATGGTGTTGGCCGCCGCCGGGAGATATCAGGAGATAAAAAAAGAAAAACCCATCATTCTCCTGGATGACCTTAGTTCAGAGCTGGACGATCAAAGGAGAATGGCGGTCCTGGAAAAACTGGAGGTGATAGACGCCCAGGTGTTCATCACCTCAACGGAACCCCCAGATGATATGGTTCGGCCGACGGGATGGAAAAAATTTCATGTATTGGCAGGCAAACTAGAGTCGTCCCCTACGGCAACGCAAAGAGGCTGATAATTTAATGGCAACAAAAAGCAAATCAAATACAACCAAAACCAATGGGCAGAGATACGAAGCCAAGGACATCCGGGTACTTGAGGGACTTGAGGCGGTCCGGAAAAGACCCGCGATGTACATCGGCAGCACGGGGCCCTCGGGCCTCCACCATCTCGTGTTTGAAGTGGTGGACAACAGCGTTGACGAAGCCATGGCCAGCGTTTGTGATCTCATTGAAGTGTTCATTAATGAGGATGGATCCGTCACAGTACAGGACAATGGACGCGGCATCCCTGTTGGAATTCACCCCACCGAGAAAGTTTCCGCCGCCGAGGTGGTGCTCACGAAACTCCACGCGGGCGGCAAGTTCGAACACAGCGCCTACAAGGTGTCGGGCGGCCTTCACGGCGTGGGAGTTTCCTGTGTAAACGCGCTTTCGGAGTGGCTGCGGGCGGAGATTTATAGAGAGGGCTACCTCCACGAAATCATTTTTGACCGGGGGAAGCCGAGGGGAAAACTCAAACAAGTCAAAAAAACAAAAAAGACCGGGACAACAATTATCTTCAAGCCAGACGCCGACATCTTCGAAACCACCCACTTCACCTTTGATGTCCTGGCGAACCGGCTTCGGGAGTTGGCCTTCCTGAACCGGGGCCTCCGGATCACACTCGAGGATCTGCGCGAGGAAAAAAAAGAGGAATTCTTTTACAAGGGCGGCATCAACTCTTTTGTCGAACACCTTAACCGACTCAAGACCCCCATCCACAAAAACCCTGTCTTCATCCACGCGGAGAAGGACGGAAAGATCGTCGAGGTCTCCCTCCAGTACAACGATGGATACAATGAAACACTCTTCACGTTCGCGAACAACATCAACACGACGGACGGCGGCACACACCTCAGCGGATTCCGCAGCGCCCTCACCCGCTCCATCAACCGGTACGCCATCGGCAACGGCATGCTGAAAAAAGACAGCCCGCCGCCCTCGGGCGATGACGTGCGCGAGGGACTCACCTGCATCATTAGCGTGAAGCTGCCCGATCCGCAGTTCGAGGGCCAAACGAAAGCCAAACTCGGAAACTCCGAGATGAAAGGCCTGGTCGAACAGGTCGTCAATGAGGGCCTGAACAACTATTTTGAGGAAAACCCCCCGATCGCAAGAAAGATTGTTTCCAAGGCGACGTTTGCCGCACAGGCGAGAGAGGCGGCCCGCAAGGCCCGCGACCTCACCCGCCGGAAAGGAGCGCTGGACAGCGCCGCCCTCCCCGGAAAGCTTGCGGATTGTTCCGAGCGCGATCCGAGCCTGTGCGAACTGTATCTGGTCGAGGGCGAATCCGCCGGCGGTTCCGCGAAACAGGGACGCGACAGGAATTTCCAGGCCATTCTTCCTCTGAAGGGGAAAATCCTCAACGTCGAGAAGGCACGCCTCGACAAGATGCTGAGCCACGAAGAAATTCGCACCATGATCACCGCCATCGGAACAGGCATCAAGGAAGACTTCGATCTGGCGAAGCTCCGCTACAGAAAGATCGTCATCATGACCGACGCAGACGTGGACGGCTCCCACATCCGAACACTTCTTCTCACTTTCTTTTTCCGTCACATGAAAGAACTGATCGACGATGGGTGCCTCTACATCGCCCAGCCGCCGCTCTATAAAGTGAAAAGAGGAAAGACCGAGCTATATCTCCGCGACGACCACGCCTTCGAGGAATTCATTATCTCCTCGGCCATTGGTGACAGCGATGTGAGCGTCCTGTCCAACGGAAAGAACGGGAAAAGAAAAAAGACGGAGAAGAAAAAGGCGAAGGGCGTCACAGCGGGCGTCAAGGGCACGAAGCTACGGGACCTTTTGTTTATGCTGGCAGAGGCCGAGACAGCCGCCCGGCAGTTCGGCCGAAGGGGGATGGACGAGCGCATCGTCCAGCTTCTCGCCGACGAACCCGATCTCGACGAAAAGAAACTCTCCAACGAGAAGGACTTGAGAGAACTCGAGAAAATGGTGAAAAGATACTTCCGCGAAGAACACCCCTCGGACGGAGAGCCCGGGAGCGAAATCCGGAAGGACAAGGACCCCACCCAAAAGAAGCTCCGCGGGCTCGTGTTTCATTCACGCAGGGCCGACCGGGATCTCGTCACCCGCGTGGATACGTTTTTGCTGGACACCCCCGAGTTCAAAAAGCTGCGGGCCGCCACCGAGGCGCTCTCCGGGATCGGCCAGCCCCCCTACATCATCAAAAGCGGGGGCACGGAAAACCCGGTCATCAACGGCGGAGAGCTTCTCACGAACTTCCGCTCCCTCGGGCAAAAAGGCCTCTCGGTCCAGCGCTACAAGGGTCTGGGAGAGATGAACCCCGATCAGCTCTGGGAGACGACCATGGACCCCGAGAAACGCATCTTCCTCCAGGTGAGCGTCAGAGACGCCATCGAGGCGGACGGAATCTTTTCCACCTTGATGGGCGAGGCCGTGGACGTGCGCAGGGAATTTATTGAAAAAAATGCCCCCGAGGTACATAATTTAGATGTGTAGGTTTATTGCTTTTTCGGCCCTTCCGCGGGGGCTGCCACATTCGGGGCCCAGGACCCAAGGGGTCGAGGGAGTAAGCGATGGTCACGCCCCACCTTTCTCCTGCAGTTGAAAATTTCCTTTCGTGGCAAGCCTCCCGCCACTCCGAACACCGGCTTGTTGACAAAAAGCCTGCGCCCGG
>JAQBZT010000002.1 GCA_027622355.1 bacterium
CTCGATGTGAACACCGAGGTCTGGAAAGGGCTCGTGCTTCTGACCGGCACCCTCGATTCCGCCGCCATGCGGAGCGCCGTGGAGCAGATGGCCCGGATGGATAGCCGCGTGCGTGCGGTTTACAACGAAATACTAATCGTCACACCGGCGGAAAAGGAAGAAAGAAGAGAGGCCACGCAGCAGAAAGGCGAACCGAAACAGGGCAAGATCGGCCAGTTCGTGAACGATGTGTGGATCAACGCCAAGATCAGGGCGAAGCTTCTGACCACCCGGGCGGTCAAGTCCGTGAACTACCGCTGGAACGCGGTGCGCGGCCAGGTCGCCATCATCGGCACCGCCCGCACGGAGGACGAGAAGTAGCTCGTGCTCCAGGTCGTTCGCGGAACGGTCGGCGTGCAGAACGTGAAGGATTACATCCAGGTCGGCAACCGGTAGACCGGGCCGGCCGTTAAAATTTCCGGAGTTTTCTTTGCTTCTCAGTGTCCTGGATCAGTCCCCGATCCGCACGGGCGGAACCCCCTCCGAAGCGGTGCACGAAACCCTCGCCCTCGCCGAAGCCGCCGAGCGCCTGGGCTATCACCGCTACTGGGTCGCCGAGCATCACAGCACGCCCGGCTTCGCGGGCTCGACGCCCGAGGTGCTCCTGGGCCAGATTGCGGGGCGCACGAAGCAGATGCGCGTCGGCTCGGGCGGGGTGATGCTCAGCCATTACAGTTCCTTCAAGGTGGCCGAGAACTTCCGCATGCTGGAGACGCTCTACCCCGGCCGGATCGACCTCGGCATCGGCCGCGCCCCCGGCAGCGATCGGCGCACCGCCTCCGCCCTGGCGCACGGCCCCGGGGCGCTCGGCATCGAACACTTCCCCGATCAGATCGAAGACCTCCTCGGCTTCCTCCGCGGGGAGTTGAAGGAGGGCCATCCCTTCCGCGGAGTGCGCGCCATGCCCGAGGGGCCCACCTGTCCCGAGCCCTGGGTCCTCGGCTCGAGCGATCAGAGCGCCAGCTACGCCGCCCATTTCGGCCTTCCCTTTTCCTTCGCGCACTTCATCAACCAGTACGGCGGCCCGCAGATCATGGCCGCCTACCGGGAGCATTTCCGCCCCTCGGCCTGGCGGGATGCGCCTCTGGGGAGCGTCGGCCTCTCGGTCATGTGCGCCGGGACGGAGGAGGAGGCTCGCCGCCACGCCGCCTGCCGCGTCTTCTGGTTCGTCCGCATCCGCACCGGCCAGCTGACGGCCATCCCCTCGGCCGAGGAGGCCGAGGCGCACGTCTACACCGAGATGGAGCGCCAACTCGCCGAGGATATCTGGAGCCGCACCATCTGGGGCACCCCGGATCAGGTGAAGGAGCAGATCGAGGCGCATCTCGCCGCCTACGGCGTGGAGGAAGCCGTCATCGTCACCGTCTGCCACAGCTTCGAGGCGAGGATGCGCTCCTACGAGCTCATCGCCGGGGCCTTCGGGCTGGAGGGGAGGGGTTGATCAGGTCTTCAGGCTCGTCTTCCTGAGCCTAAAGTCACCCGGCGTGACTTCGAGGCACTCGCCCTCTCGCAGAAATTCGAGCGCCTGCTCGAGGCTGAACTGCTTGGGCGGGATGAGCTGGATGGCGGCGTCCGCTCCCGACGCGCGCATGTTGGTGAGCTTCTTCTCTTTCGTGATGTTGACGGCCATGTCGCTCTCGCGGCTGTTCTCGCCGATGATCATCCCCTCGTAGATCTCATCCACCGGGCTGACGAAGAGCGTGCCCCGTGCCTGAAGGTTGTTGATGGCATAGCCGGTGGCCTTGCCGGTCCGATCGGCGATGAGCGCCCCCGTCACCCTTCCCGGGATGTCGCCCGACCAGGGCGACCAGCCGCCGAAGATGTGGGTGAAGAGGCCCGTCCCCCGGGTGTCGGAGAGAAACTCGCTGCGGTAGCCGATGAGTCCCCGGCTCGTGATGCGGAAATCGAGCCTTGCCCTTCCCCTGCCGTGGTTCACCATCTTCACCATCTTTCCCTTCCGGCCGCCGAGCTTCTGGGTGACGATGCCGATGTACTCCTCGGGCACGTCCACCACCACATCCTCCATCGGTTCGAGGGTCTTGCCCTCCTCCTTGCGGAGAAGGACCTCGGGACGGCCCACCGTCAGCTCGTATCCCTCGCGGCGGAGCTGTTCGATCAGAACGGCGAGCTGAAGCGTGCCCCGGCCCGAGACGCGGAAGGCGTCGGGGGTACCCGTCTCCTCGACGCGGAGGGCGACGTTGTTGCGCGCCTCGCGCAGCAGCCGTTCGCGAATCTGGCGCGAGGTGAGGAACCGGCCGCTCCTTCCCGAAAAGGGAGAATCGTTCACGCGGAAGGTCATGGCGATGGTCGGCTCATCCACCCGGATGGGGGGGAGGGCGCGCGGGTCTTCGGGATCGGCGATGGTGTCTCCGATGTCCACGTCCTCGAAGCCGGCGACGGCGACGATCTCGCCGGGTCCCGCCGCAAGGATGGGCACCCGGGAGAGGCCCTCGTAGTGGAAGAGCGAGGTCACATCCCCGGGGATCTCCTTGCCGGTATCGTCGACGACAAGGGCGGCGCTCTTGGCGGTAATCCGCCCGCTGCGCACCCGGCCGATCGCGAGGCGGCCGATGTAGTTGTCGTATTCGGTCCGGGAGATGAGCATCTGGAGGGGGACGCCCTCTTCGTACGTCGGGGCGGGGATGGCCGTGAGCAGGGTTTCGAAGAGGGGCTGGAGGTTGGCCGCGAGATCATCCGGCGCGGCGCCCGCCCTCCCGTCTCTTGCGATGGCGTAGAGAACGGGGAATCCGAGCTGCTCCTCCGAGGCGTCGAGATCGATGAAGAGGTCGTAGATCTCATCGAGGACCTCTTGGGCCCGCGCGTCCGCCCGGTCCACCTTGTTGATCACCACCACGAAGGGAAGGGCATACGCGAGGGCTTTCAAAACGACGAAGCGGGTCTGCGGGAGGGGGCCCTCCGAGGCGTCCACGAGGAGCATGACGCCGTCCACCATCGAAAGGATGCGCTCGACCTCGCCGCCGAAGTCGGCGTGCCCCGGGGTGTCCACGATGTTCAGGCGCACCCCGCGGTAATTGACGGAGCAGTTTTTCGCCATGATGGTGATGCCCTTTTCCCGCTCGAGGTCCATCGAGTCGAGGACGCGGGTGGCCACCTCCTGCCCCTCGCGGAAGATGCCGCTCTGCCAGAGCATGGCGTCCACGAGGGTGGTCTTGCCGTGATCGACGTGGGCGATGATGGCGAGGTTGCGGATGTCGGCGCGGGTGATGATGGGCATCGGGAATCCTGCGTGGCAAGGTTCATGGCGGCGCGCTGGCCGGTCCCCCGGAGCGGGGGACGCCGGATAATGGCCGAAATGGAGGTGGGATTCAAGGGCCGGGGCGGGGGCGGCGCTGCCGCAGGCGCTTTGGAGAGCGGGTCAATCGGGGAAGGTGTAGCCCGCAAAGTCCTCGCGGAGCTTGGTTTTGAGGAGCTTGCCCGTCGCCGTATGGGGGAGTTCCTCCACGAAAATCGCGTCGTTCGGGATGCACCATTTGGCGATTTTCCCCTCGTAGAAGGCGAGGAGGTCTTCCTTCGCGAGGTTTGCCCCCTCGTTCAGCACGGCGAGGAGCAGGGGCCGCTCCCCCCATTTGGGGTGGTCCGCCGAGATGACAGCGGCTTCTTTCACGTCGGGATGGCCGAAGGCGATGTTCTCGAGCTCGATGGAGCTGATCCACTCCCCGCCCGACTTGATGACATCCTTCGTCCGGTCGGTGAGGTGCATGTAGCCGTCGGGATCGATGGTGGCCACATCCCCGGTCTGGAACCACCCGTCCGCGTCGTGCACGTCGCTCTCTTCCTCATTGAAGTAGCGGCTGCACACCCAGGGCCCGCGCATTTTCAGGTTGCCGAAAGCCACGCCGTCGCGGGGGAGCTCCCCGCCGTCATCCCCCGTGATCTTGAACTCGACGCCGAAGGGGGGCCGGCCCTGCTTGATCTCGATCTTGAGGCGCTCTTCTTCGGGAAGCCCCTCCATCTTCCGTTTGGGCAGGTTGACGGTGCCGATGGAGCTGCATTCGGTCATGCCCCAGGCGTGGATGGCCGCGGTGCCGTACTTGCGGAATTCCTGGATCATCGAGCCGGGAAGGGCCGAGCCGCCGATGACGGCGCGCTTGAGGGAGTCGATCCGCTTGCCGGATTTCTTCAGGTAGGCCAGGAGGAGCATCCAGACGGTGGGGACTCCGGCGGTGACAGTCACGCCCTCGGTCTCGATCAGCTCCTGGAGGCTCTCCCCGTCCATCTTGGGGCCGGGGAAGACGAGCTTCGCCCCCGCCAGCGGCGCGGCATAGGGAAACTCCCACGCGTTGACGTGAAACATCGGCACCACCGGCATCGCCACTTCCCGGGCGGAGAGGTGGAGCGAATCGGGAAGCGCCACGGCGTAGGAGTGAAGGACCGTGGCTCGGTGGCTGTAGAGGGTGCCCTTGGGGTTTCCGGTGGTCCCCGAAGTGTAGCAAAGCGCGGAAGCTGTGTTCTCGTCAAAGACCGGCCATTCGTAGCCGTCATCCTCCGCGGCGAGAAGCCGTTCGTAGCACAGGGCGTTCTTCAGCTTCGTCTTGGGCATGTTGGCCTCGTCCGTCATGATGACGAACCCTTTCACGCCCGGGATTTGGCCGGCGATTCCCTCCAAGAGGGGAACGAAGGTGAGATCGGAAAAGATGTAGGCATCCTCGGCGTGATTGATGATGTAGGCGATCTGCTCGGGAAAAAGGCGCGGGTTGATGGTGTGGCAGATGGCGCCCGAGCCGGAGACGCCGAAGTAGATCTCGAAGTGGCGGTAGCCGTTCCAGGCGAGGGTGGCGATGCGATCGCCCATGTTCACGCCGAGCCGTCCAAGCGCCTTGGCGAGTTTTTTCGAACGGCGGTTCGCGTCCGCATAGGTGTAGCGGTGAATCGGGCCTTCCACCGTCCGGGAAACGATTTCGGTGTCGGCGTGGTTTTGGGCCGCGAATTTGAGAAGCGTGGAAATCAGCAACGGAAAATCCATCATCAGCCCGCGCATTTTCTTTTCCCCCTGCCGGAAAGGGCGCCTGTCCAAGTTGCGGGCCGCTGCCCGGTTCCGTGTCGAAACGGTTCCGAAGATTTTAAGGATTCCGATAGTATGGTAACTATCATTCGTACACATTCAGGTCAATGGAATCCATGTGCCTGGGGCGGGAGCGGTTTTTCCTTCGTCCCCGGTATGGAAAGAGGCAGTTTACCGATGGAATTTCTTTTTTCATGATGCCATGGCACATCCCGAGGAGGGACTTGCGCAGATGCCGTTCTACCGGTTCTCCGAGATGAAGAAGAAAGACTCCGATGTGGCTGTGGGACAGATGCAGAGCGTACCGGGAGAGCTCATGAAGGTCGGCGTAATGACCTTCCCGGAAGGAAAGGGCCCCCCGGCGCATTTTCATCCGAACGAGGAGCAATATGTTCTCGTCCTCGAGGGCAAGGTGCGCATGATTGTCGGCGAAGAGGAGGAAACGGTAGAGAAAGGGCACATCGTTCACCTTCCCCGGGGCGTGGTCCATGCGATGCGCATCCTGGAAGGGCCGGCGGTGTTTTTCACGGCGAAATCTCCGGCCGGAGATGGGGGCCTGACACAGGATTACCGCGAGGTGGATGGCGGCGATGCTTATGAGAGGCGGCTCGATTCCGCCGCGGGAAAATAAATTTTTCATACCCATCAGAGGAGTCTTTCGAGATGGCATTCTACAAAGTTTCGGAAATTCCAAAGCGCGATGTGAGCAACATGGTTGAGGGCGGCTTCATGCAGAGCGTCTCGGGCGAATTCATGAAAGTCGGCATGGTGACCTACCCCGAGGGGTTCGGCCCGCCCGCGCACTTTCACCCGAACGAGGAACAGTACATTCTCATCATGGCGGGCAAGGTGCATATGGTGCTCGGCGATGAGGAGCGCATCGTCGGGAAGGGCGATCTCGTCCACATCCCGCGGAACGAGAACCACGCCATCCGCATCGTCGAGGGCCCCGCGGTGTTCTTCACGGCGAAGAGCCCGGCGGGGGACGGGGATTTGAATCAGGACTACAACCGCGCGGAAAGCGCGGACGCCATCCGGGAGAAACTCTCTGCGGATAACGCTTGATGGAAGCCGCTGTTCTCTTTGCGGTCGGAGCCTCCTTTCTTCTGGCGTGCCGGGACATCACCGGGCGGCTCGGGATGCGGGAAGTTGATCCTCTTACCGGGACAGCCGTTTCCGCTTTCGTGGGGTTGCCGGTTCTGGCGCTGGTGTCTTTTTTTCTGGGGGATTTTTCCGCGCCCTGGCCCGAGCTGGGTTGGCCTGTTTTGTATATTGCCCTGGCGGGAATTTTCCGGATCACCGCCGCCCGGACGCTCCTCTTTTCGGGGATGAAACATATCGGTGCGGCGCGGGCCGGTTCCCTGGCGACGACCAACATTTTCTTCGCCATGATTTTCAGCGTCCTGTTCCTGGGTGAGCGGCTGACTGTCACGATAGTATTGGGCACGCTTCTCATCGTGGCCGGCTGCCTGCTTCTGGGCCGGAGCCGGGCGGAGCAGGTGGCGGGCAGCGTGCACGCATCCCTCCGGGGGATCACGCTGGCGCTCCTCAGCGCGCTGGCTTTTGGCCTCTCGGTGGGGTTTGTGCGCCCGGGCATTCACGCGTTTGCCTCTCCCAACCAGGCGAATCTTTTTGCCAACATCGTGGGTTTTCTGACCTACCTGCCGCTGTTGTGGGGGCGCTCCCCCGCCGCGGAGATGAGACGCTGGAGCCTCTCATCATGGGCTTGGCTGGTGGCCGCCGGAGGGGTCGCCAGCATGGGGGTGACGCTGTTCTATTTTGCCTTGGCGCGGGCGCCGGTCGTTGTTGCTGCCCCGATTGCACAAACCCGGCCGGTCTTTGTGGTCTTGTTTTCATGGTTGCTGTTGCAGCAGCAGGAGCGGGTGAATTGGCGGGTGAGTGTCGGGACCCTTGTCATTGTGGCGGGAGCGGCGCTGCTGATCGTCGGCCGCTGAACCCGCTTTCCCTTGAAGAGAGGAGCGATGGTTGTGGAGAAGCAACTTACCGATAGCGTCTATTATCAGAATATCTATCCCACCTCCGGGTGCGTGGTGACCGATGCGGGGGCGGTGGCCGTGGACGGGCCATCCTTTCCTTCGGACGCCATCGCATGGCGGTCGTTCATCGAGAAAAAGGGAGGTCTCCGCTACCACATCAACAGCGAGCACCATGCCGACCACATCGTGGCGAACCGCTATCTCGGCGCGGATGTGATGGTTTCGGGGGAATACACGAATGCGCATTTTCTCGACTCGGTGAAATCCGACGAGGGAACAGTGGATTTCATCCGGCGCCTCAAGGAAGAAGAGGTCGTGCACATGGAGGGCTACAAGCTTCGCTGGCCTGAAATCGTTTTCCGCGATCGCCTGACCCTGGCTGTGGGCGGGCAGACCTTTCATCTGATTCATTCGCCGGGGCACACCTGGGGACAAACGCTGGTCCATGCGGTCGAGGCGCGGGTGGTTTTCACCGGGGACAATCTCACGCCGGGGATGCATCCTTTCTTTCATTCGGCGTCGGTATGGGGCTGGTTTCACTCGCTGGCGCTACTGGAGTCCCTCGATGTGGACTGGTTCGTTCCGGGCCACGGCGATCCCTGCGGAAAAGAAGAGATTGAGGTGCAGCGGACGAAGCTCCGCCGCGTCATCGGAATGGTGAAGGAGATGAAGGACAAGGGCCTGAGCCGCGAAGAGGTGCAGGAGCAGGGCGGATACATTGATGATCCCTCCCTGGATCATCCCCGGGTGCTGGGCCCGAGGGCCCAGATGCTTGAGAAGGCAGGCCTCGGGAACATTTACGATCAACTGGATTTGCATCCGGCTTTTTAGCGATTTTGCCGCCGCGCGCGCCGCCAGGCCGGGAAATGGGAGTTATGCGCGTTCCGGTCCTGTTTGAGAACCGTTCGGCGGACGAGTAAGATCATCGTCGGGGGGAATCTTCGGGGAGAATCATTCATCAACTCGATTCTCGAACACAGGGGAGGAGAAGATGGATACCCTTCACATGGACGGCTTGCCGGTCCTTCGTGATCCGCTTTTTGTGATGGCCTTTGCCGGATGGAACGACGCCTCGGAGGCGGCGACGGACGCGGTTCGCTTTCTGGTGCGCAAGCTGAACGGGAAACGGTTCGCCTGGATTCATTCCGACCCCTATTTCCAGTACACCGATCAGCGGCCGCAGGTCAGGCTCGACGCGGAAGGAAACCGGCAGATTCACTGGCCCTCGAATGAGTTCTACTACTGCGTCAGCCCCGAGCTGAAGCGTGATCTGATCGTCGGCATCGGCGTGGAGCCGCACATCAATTGGCGCCGGTTCAGCCGGGACGTTCTGAAGGTCATTCACCGGAGCCGCGTTCAGATGTCGGTCACACTGGGCGCGTTTCTCGGAGGGGACCTGCATACGGAGCCGATTCACCTGATCGGTCTGGCCACCGAGCCCGCCCTGGGCGAGCGCCTGAACGTGGAGATGACGCGCTATGAGGGACCGACCGGCATCGTCGGAGTGGTGCATTCCCTGCTTCAGGATGAGGGCCACCCCGCGGTCAGCCTTTGGGCCAATGTCCCGCACTATATCGGTGGCATTTCCAATCCGAAAGCCACTCTGGCCCTGCTACAGTGCTTCTCGCGGTTTACCGAGGTGAGCCTGGACCTGGGCGGCATGGAGCGCTCCGCCGGCCGCTTCAACGATCAGGTGGAAAGCATGATCGCCCAGAATCCGCAAATCGCCTCCCTTTTCTCCGACGCCCAGTCGGGCAATGATTTCTCCGGAGAGATGGAGGACGACGATGATGATGCGGACGATGCTCCGGCGGTCGAGGGAGAGCTTCCTCCCGGCCGCGAGATGGCGGATGAGATCGAACGGTTATTCCGTCGCAGGCGGGGCGGAGAAGATTCGGAGAAGTAGTTTTCCTCAGTTTGGCCGGAGTGGTTTCCTGTCGTTTCCGCCTCACTCTCGTTTTTTCGTGGTTTGATTCTTGCTTTTTTCAGAAGAGAATGGCCGAAAGGTTTTATCAGGAGATGTTCGGCGCACCCGATGACGCGGGCGATCTCATCGGGGTGAATATCCCGCGCGTGGATGCGCCGCCGAAGGCAGAAGGATCGCCGGTATTCGCCGCAGGCCACAAGCTCTCGAATGCCCTTTACATGGTGCCCACCCTCGCCGCCATCGCCAACGTCGTTCACGATGCCACCGGAAAGAGGTTCACCCGCCTTCCCATCACCCCGGAGCGCGTCGCGCTCGCCCCCCCGTGAAAGTCTCCGCTGAGCGGACTTTCGCCGCGTCATTTCCTCTGTTTTGACCGGAATTCTTCATCCAGGGGCATTTGTCCGTAAACGCTGAGGGGGGGGGCGCGTCTTGACATTTCCGGAAGTCGGGAGAAAATTGTATCCATATAGATATATATGTCTCTTACCAGAGATAAATATTGCTCGAGATTAAGATTATTGGAGATGAAAGGGCGCGCATGGATCAGACCCTCCCCACGCTCCACCGGGGACTCGATACCATCGAGGTCTTTCTGGAAGGCGGGCCGCAGTTGAGCGCCCGCGAGATTCAGGCGCGGCTTGGAATTCCGCGGGCGACCCTCTACCGCGTCCTCCGCGTGCTGGAGCATCGCGGCTACCTTCGGCGCGATGAACAGACCGGCGGCTACCAGCTGGGGTTCCGGCTCCTCCAGCTTTCCGCGGCGGCACAGGACCAGATCGAAATTGCGGCGCTGGCGAACGGCATTCTCCACCGGATCAATGAAGAAACGAAGGAGAACACCTCGCTGGCCATGCTGGAAGGGGTGGAGGTCGTTTTCGTACGCACGTTCGAGAGTCTGCTTCCGCTCCGTTTGTCCACGCGTTCCGGCTTCCGGGCGCCGGTCTATTGCACGGCCTCCGGGAAAGCCATTCTCGCTTTCGCGCCCCCATCGAAGCTGGAAGAGGTGGTGGCGGCGGGCTTCGCTCCGCTGACGCCCCGAACCGTCAAAAGCGCCAAGACTCTCGATCAGCAGCTTGCACGTATCCGGAAAGAAGGGGTGTCGGTCGCGCGGGGGGAGTACCGCGAGACGGGTCGCGCCGTGTTCGCGCCGGTTTTCGATCATCAGGGAGACGTTGCGGCGGCCCTCGGAGTGAGCGGGCCTGCCGATCGTTTTTCGGAGGCTCGGATTTCGGCCCTCTCGGAGCGGGTGCGGGAGGGCGCCGCGGAATTGTCCAAGAGGCTGGGCGCCCGCCCCGGCGGCCGAAAAGAGATCGTCGTGTAGAAATTACGCGGCCGGATTTTTCATTCAGCCGGATTTTTCATTCAGGAGGTTCTGCCATGGAGTACACCAAGTCCGAAGCGAAAGCCTATTGCAGGGAGCACATGAAGGGCATCTGGGCCGCGCTGATCACGCCTTTCAAGGATTCGGGCCAGATGGACGAGGAGGGTCTGCGGAAATTCGTGCGGACCTGCATTGACGATCTCAAGATTGACGGATTTTTCTGCAACGGACTGATGGGAGAGTTCTGGTCGCTCTCCCCGGATGAGCGCAAGCGTGCCCAGCACATCGTCTGCGAGGAAAGCCGGGGCCGAGCCATGACGATTCCCCATACCGCCCATATCAACATCCGCGAGGCGGTGGAGCTGACCCACCATGCCGAGGAAGTCGGCGCCGACTTCGCCATCATGATCAACCCGGTCTACGGCGCGCACGATGACGATGAAATCTTCTTCTACTTCAAGACCATCTGCGATCAGGTGGACATCGGCATCGCCCTGTTCAACCAGCCCAAGTCGGGCACCACGCTGAGCCCCGAGCTTGTCGAGCGTCTTTCCGATCTTGAGAACATCTGCGCCATCAAGAACGCCGTTCCCAATCCCGTGCATCTGAACGAGGTGCGCCGCCGGGTGGGGGACAAGATCGTCGTCTGCGATCCGAGCGAGGACAATTTCCTCGTCGGCCTGCTCCATCATGGCGTCCAGGTGCACAATTCATCGCCGAGCCCTTATCTCTATCAGGTGCCCGGCTATACCCCCATCCGGGACTATTACGCCGCCGCCATGGCGGGAGACACGGAAAAAGCCTGGAAGATCAGCAATTCGCTGACGTCGCTGCGGGTGGTGAAGACCAAGTACATGACGACCGGGCCGAACGGCCGGACGACGGCCTACATCAAGGAATGGGCCCGGCTGCTCGGCCTGCCCAGCAGCGATCCGCGCCCGCCGGTGCTCACCTTGACGCCGGCCGAGCGGGAGGCGTTCCGAAAGGATCTGGCCGAAACCGGGATTCTCGACAGGGTCCATGCGG
Organism: bacterium; assembly: GCA_027622355.1. NCBI lineage: Bacteria > bacterium. The sequence continues at coordinate 11,334 of JAQBZT010000002.1, forward strand.
CTGCGTAAGACCAGAGCCGGGGGCCGCACCCTCCGCGGCGCGGGAGATTTTACGCGATGGATTTTTCGCTGACGGAAAACCAGCTTGCCCTCCAGCAAATGGCCCATGAGTTCGCGGAGCGCGAGATGCGTCCCGTCGCCCAGGAACTCGACCGCAAGCCTGTGCCCGAGGAGCGAACCCCTTGGGCGGTGCTCGAAAAAGCGAGCCAAATCGGCCTGCGGACGCTCTCCGTTCCGGAAAAAATGGGCGGCGGCGGCGCCGACATGCTGACCTGCTGCCTGGTGGGCGAGGAACTCGGCTGGGGCGAGCTGGGAATCGCCATCACGCTGGATCAGGACTGGAAGCTGGCCCGATTTTATACAGGCATTCTGGGTGAGAAGCAGCGGGAAAAATTCCTCTCCCGATTTTTGCCCGATCACCAGTTCCATCTCGCCATCGCCTCTTCGGAGCCCAACGCGGGTACCGACAACATGATCGCTTATCCGGGGGCGGAGGGAGGGCTCCGCGCCTCGGCCGTCCGGGACGGAAACGATTGGGTGGTGAACGGGAGGAAGCATTTCATCATCAACGGCGGTCTCGCCAAACTCTATGTGCTCTCGCTGCGGACCGACCCGGGTGCGCCCGTGAGCCGAGGCGTTACCTACATGATGGCCGACCCGGAGATGGAGGGTTTTTCCATCGGACGCTATCACGACAAGATGGGGTTGCGCCTGGCGCAGAATGTCGAACTCGTTTTCGAAAACCTCCGGATACCGGATGAAAACCGCCTGACGCCGGTGAACGACGCGCTGGAGGCGAGAACGAAACACTTGCGCGGCTCGAACGTTGAGTCGACAGCCACCGTGCTGGGAACGGCCCGCGCCGCCTATGAGGATGCCCTCGAGTATGCCCGCAACCGCGTTCAGGGCGGAAGACCCATCATCGAGCATCAGGCGATCGGCTTCATGCTGTGCGATTGTTTCGTGGAATACGAGGCCAGCCGCCGGCTCCTTCACTACGCGGCCTGGATGGCGGGCGGGGACGGCCCCTGGGATCGCAAGCTCGGCGACATGACGAAGGTCTATCTTTCGGAGACCTGCTTCCGGATCGCCACGAAAGCTCTCGAGGTGTGGGGCGGGATGGGCTACATGACCGAATCGCCCATGGAAAAATATCTTCGCGATGTGACGAGCTGGTTCCACACCGAGGGCACGAACGAGGCGATGAAAATACGCGCCATGCGTACCCTTTAACAATCTTTTCTCTTTTCCGTTGCATAAAGAACCGCAGCCGCGCACACTTCCCTGTGCTGTAAAATTCCGGTTTGGCGGGAGCGGCATATGCGTGCGTTTGTCATGGCGGCGGGCCTGGGGATGCGGCTTGGCCCATTGGGGGAGAAAATCCCCAAGGCCCTTCTCCCCCTCGGCGGTGTTCCGCTCATCCGGTTTGCGCTGGAGAATCTTCGGGAGGCGGGCGTCGGCGAGGCGGTGGTGAATCTTCATCACAGGGGCGGGGAAGTCCGCGCCGCCCTGGGAGATGAAACCGCCGGGGTGCGGATACACTACTCGGAGGAGCCCGAGCTTCTGGGAACGGCGGGCGGGCTGAAAAAGGCCGAGGACTTTCTCCGGGAGGGCGGCGGTCCTTTTTTTGTGCTCAACGCGGATGCGCCCGCGCGCATCGATCTCTCCGCCGCCCTGGCGCATCACCGGGAGGGCGGCTATCTGGCGACGCTGGTCTTGCGCGAATCGCCCGAGGGGGCCCGGTACGGCCTTCTGGGGGTGGACGCCGCCGGCCGGCTGCGGCGCTTCCTGAAGGCGGACGCACCGGGGACCCCCTCGGGGGCGTTGACCGAGGCCATGTTCACGGGTGCCTGCCTCATGGAACCCGCGTTTTTGGACCGCATTCCGGCAGGCAGGTTTTGCAGTATCTCGAAGGAAATCTACCCCCCGCTGATTGAAGAGGGAGCGCCGCTGGGCGCGGTGTTGAGCGGCGGGTACTGGGCCGACGCGGGCACGCCTTCCCGCTATCTGGAGGCGAATTTCGATCTGCTGGCCGGACGCCATGTCCCGGCTTTTCCCTGGCCCTCTGGCGGCGATTTTTTTCTCGGAGGAAAGGAAGTGGCCTGGGGGGAGGGAACGCTCCGTCCTCCCGTTCTGGCGGGGCGGGGCGTCCGCCTGGGCTTGGGCGCCGTGGCGGGCCCTTTCGCTGTTTTGGGCGAGAATGCTACTCTTTCCGAAGGCGCCGCTGCGGGGCATTCGGTCCTTCTTCCGAATTCGGCGGTTGGAAAAGACGTGGCGCTGAAGCGGTGTATCTTGGGCCCGGGTGCGGTGGCGGATTCTTCGAATTCAAACGCTTTTTTCTCGAAAGAATCCAAAAATCCGTTTCCGTTCGATGCGGACGGGTAATTGTTTTGGCCCGTGAAAATAATTTTGCCCAGTTTTTTGTGCCGATGAGGGATAAGGAGAAGTAAATGCCCGAGCCGACAGCGGTGGCGGCCCTCTCCAAGGGCCGGTCGCCGGTTTTTTCTTGTGACGGAATGGTGGCCACCAGCCAGCCGTTGGCCGCAGGGGCCGGTCTTCAGATACTCCGGGAGGGCGGCAACGCGGCGGATGCCGCCATCTGTACCGCTGCCGTCCTGAATGTGGTCGAGCCTCAATCCACCGGCATCGGCGGCGATATGTTCATGCTCTACTGGGATGCCCGGGAGAAAAAACTTCTCGGCCTGAACGGCAGCGGGCGGGCCCCCCGGGCCGCGACGCGGGAGCGGTACGCCGAGCTGGGCCATACACAGATGCCGGAATTCGGCATACACGCCGTGACGGTTCCGGGAGCGGCGGACGGCTGGTGCGCCGCGCTGGAGCGGTGCGGAAGCGGAAAGAAAACACTGGCCGATCTTCTGGCCCCGGCCGCCCGCTATGCCGAAAAAGGGTTTCCGGTCTCGCCGGCGATCCAAAACGCCTGGAGCCTGCAGGTCGAAAAACTGAAAAAATGCCCCGATTCGGCCGCCGTCTATCTTCCGGGCGGGCGGGCGCCTCGCCTGGGGGAAATTTTCCGGAATCCTTCGCTTGCGAAAACTTTTCACGGGCTGGGGGATGGCGGCCGAGCGTATTTTTACGAAGGCCCCGTCGCCGAGGCCATCGTGCAGATATCCCGGAAATACGGCGGTCTCATCGAGGCTGGGGATATGGCGGCGGCGCGGCACGAATGGGTGGAGCCGATACGGACTTCCTACCGCGGCCATGAACTCTGTGAGATCCCCCCGAACGGCCCCGGGATCACCGCCCTTATGGCGCTCAACATCCTGGAGGGTTTCCCCCTTTCCGAGTTGAGCTTCGGCTCGGCCGAACACCTGCACCTTTTGGCCGAATCCCTCAAGCTCGCCTTCGCCGATCGCGATCGCTATATCGCTGATCCGCTTCAGGCGGAAGTTCCCACCGCGGAGCTGCTCTCGAAGGCGTACGCGGAGAGGCGCCGGATGGAAATCGGGACGCAGGCCGCCCTGCCCGGACCGGGGAATCCGCTTTTGGGGAGCGATACGGTTTATCTCACGACGGCCGATCGCGAAGGCAACATGTGCTCTTTCATTAACAGCCTCTACAAGCATTTCGGCTCGGGCATCACGGCGGGCGAAACCGGGGTCATGCTCCAGAACCGCGGCTTCGGGTTTGTTCTGGAAGAGGGGCATCCCAACTGCATCGCGCCCGGCAAGCGGCCGCTCCACACGATCATCCCCGGATTTGTGATGAAAGAAGGCGCCCCCTGGATGAGCTTTGGCGTGATGGGAGGCGACATGCAGCCGCAGGGGCACGTTCAGATACTCACCGACATGGTGGATTTCGGGATGAACATTCAGGAGGCCATCGAGGCGCCCCGGCTGCGGGTGTTGGGCGGACGCGGGTTAGCGGTAGAATACGGCGTACCCGGGGCGGTCGTCGAAACGCTTCGCGGCCTGGGGCATGAGGTGGCCCGGGGCGGTGGCTATGAAGGGTTCGGTGGGGGGCAGGGCATCGTCCGTCTTCCGGGCGGCGGTCTCATGGGTGGTTCGGATTACCGGCGTGACGGTTGTGCCGTCGGTTTTTGAGAGCCGCCGAAAGAATTTTTGATTCCCGGAAGAAGAGGGATTTCCTTGAATTCCGTGACTCGGGTGCTGGCCATCTTTCTTTTGGCAGTGGCCGCGGCGCTTCCCGCGGCGGCGGCCGAGGTGAGTTGCCTACGGGCGGGGCGTGTTGATTCGCCCCCCGGATGGCAGAGCGTGGCGCCGGGGATGGATGTTCGCGAGTTGCGCATTCAATTTGCGGAAGATGTATTCGAGCAAATGTCCATGGTACGGATAACGCCCGGAGAATTTATCGTCCGTCTTCACTGGCAGCCCAAGGAAGTTTTTGAAAATGAAGATGCCCCCCCGGCGATCGCCCGGCGCACAGGCGCGGCCGTTGTCGTGAATGCCGGATACTTCGGGACGGACGGCAGGCCGCTGGGCTTTTTCAAGACGGGCGGAAAGGTATTCAACCGGCGCCTTCTGTACCGGGGCCGGCGCACCGCGCTGCATTTCGGGGCCGTTTTTCATGTCGAGAAGGGCGGCGCAAGGGTGGGCATTTCGGATCGGGATGATTTTCGCCCCAGCCGTGCGGACGAAGCGTTCCAGGCGGGCCCCTACCTTGTCCGCCGGGGGCGCCCGGTGACGGATCTGAGCTCGTATCGTGAATTTCAACGGCCGGCCCGAAGAAGCATCCTGGCCCTCGACTCCCGGGGGCGGCTGGTGGTTATCGTCAGTCACACGAACGGCAGCGGAATTTCCTGGTGCGAGATGCAGGCGATTCTTTCACGGCCGGAAGCGGAAGGAGGCCTTGGCATGAAGGAGGCGATGAACCTCGACGGCGGGGCCAGTTCGCAGCTATACATACAGGGCGAGAACTATCGACGCCATCTGGAGGGCCGGTTTGTTCCGGCTTTAATTGTTATCTCCCCGCGGAATCCCAAGAAGGAAAAGCGGTGATATGCGAAAAGGAGCGATGCAAATGCGTGTACGCGATCTCATGACGAAGAACGTGGTGCCGATCAGTCTTGATGAGCAGCTCGATCTCGTCAATGAAATCATGAAGGAAGGCAATATTCGCCACATGCCGGTGACCAAGGGCGGCCGCGTGGTGGGAATCGTGAGCCAGCGCGACCTTTTGCGTGCACGGCTTTCCTCGATTGCGGAATACTCGCAGGATGAGGAAGCGCAGTTCCTTCAAGGGGTGGATGTGGAGCAGATCATGACGTCGAAAGTGAAGGTCGCCGATCCGGACGAGCTCGTCGTGGACGCCGCCCGGCGCATGATTGAAGCGAAGATCGGCTGTCTGCCGGTCGTGGACAAGGAAGGGGATCTCATCGGCCTGATTACGGAGACAGACATCATACGCCATTACGTCGAAATTACGGGGAAGGGCAAGAAATAAAGTGAGTGAAATCCGTGACTTAGAGGGAAAAATCGCGCTCGTCGCGGCGGCCAGCAAGGGACTCGGCCGGGCCTGCGCGCTTGAAATCGCCCGGCGGGGCGCGAAAGTTGCCATCTGTTCGCGGGATGCCGGCTCGGTTGCCGAAGCGGCTGCCGCCATCGCGGCAGAGACGGGCGCCGATGTATGGCACTGCGCGGCGGACATGAGCGCGGCCGAGGACGTGAAAAAATTCGTGGGAGGTGCGGCATCACACTTCGGCGGGGTGGATATTCTCGTTTCCAATGCGGGGGGGCCTCCCCGCGGAAATTTCTCCGATCTCGACGATGACGTGCCCTGGTTTTCCGCCTTTGAGCTGGGCGTGATGAGCGCGATCCGCCTGGTGCGGGCTGCGCTTCCCCATATGCGCGGAAGGGGGTACGGCCGCATTCTGTTTATCCTGTCGAGCTCCGTGCGCGAGCCCATCGATCAGCTTCTTCTCTCGAACGTGATGCGTCCTGCCGTGGCGGGCCTGTCGAAATCTCTTTCCCGCGAGCTGGGCCCTGACAACATACTGGTCAACGTTGTTGCGCCGGGCATGATTTTGACGGACCGCGTTCTGGAGGGGCAGAAGCGAATGGTCGAAAATCTTGGCATCACGCCGGAGGAGGCCATGGCGAGGCTTTCAGCAGATTTTCCCCTGAAGCGCCTAGGACGGCCGGATGAATTCGCCCAGATGGTGGCTTTTCTTGCCTCTCCCCAGGCGAGTTTCATATCGGGCGGGGTGTTTATGGTGGATGGCGGCCGCCTGAGGGGGATTTGATCCCTAGCGCGGGTATCGCCGGCGCTGCGGCTCGGCGGGCGCGGCCTGCGGCTGCTCGACCGGTTCGGTGGGAATGGCCTTGCGGGGGGCGTTGGCCCGAAGCGGCGCATTCTCCTCGGCTTTCTTTTCGAGAGCGATTCTCTCGCTTTCCGCCTTCAGCGCCTTTTTTTTCTCATAGACGATAATCTGTTCGCGAAGTTGGGAGAAAAAATCGTCTTCGCGGATATTTGAAGTGATCTCCACCCGCGTCTGAATGTCAGAGAATTTTTCGACAAAAACCCCGATTCTTCTCGTCCCGCTGACGGCCACGATCCGGCCGGTCTGCGAGTCGGCCTCCCGGATGTCCTGTTCATTCAGATTCATCACGCGGACCACTGCGGCAAAGACGATCTCGTATGGCCGGTTGAATATCAGGCTGCTTCCGCCGCCCGGCTGGACGGAGTCCGTTCGGCTGATTTTTTGTGACAGGACATCGCAGCCTCCGGAGAGGAGGACGGCTGCGAGGGCAAGAATGAGAGTTGCGCTTTTCCGCATGAGGAACTCCCCAACCGGCGGGCGAATACGGGCACTATACCACACCCGTCCCGTTGACACTTTCTCGGCCCCCCCGCCATACTGGAGGGCTGGAAATTTCTGCTTTTAAGGATGCGCATCGGATGGATGACATCGTCATCGAAGGGGCCCGCGAGCACAATCTCAAGGGGATTTCCCTTCGCCTTCCCCGGGAAAATTTTATCGTCGTGACGGGCCCGAGCGGCTCGGGAAAGTCTTCGCTCGCCTTCGACACCATCTACGCCGAGGGACACCGCCGGTACGTGGAGAGCCTCTCGACCTACGCCCGGCAGTTCCTCGAGCGGGTGGACAAGCCGGATGTGGACGCCATCGAGGGCATCAGCCCGGCCATTGCCATCGCGCAATACAACCCGGTCAAACACTCCCGCTCCACGGTCGGAACCGCTTCGGAGATCTACGACTATTTGCGGCTGCTGTACGCGAAGGCCGGCGACATTCACTGCCCCGCGTGCGGGAATCCCGTCCGGCCCTCCACCGTGGACAGCTCGGTGAACGTGGTTCTCGGGGAGTGCGAGGGGGAGCGCGGCTTTGTTCTTTTCCCCGCGGTTCTTCCCCCCGAGAGCGAGCTGGATGATTTTTTGAAGGGGTTGATGGCACAGGGCTTCATCCGCGTGATGGTGGACGGGGAGGTGCACGACGTCAGCCCCGGCCTCGCCGATCTGCTCCGCGAAAAAGCCGTCCTCCCGGAAATCCCGCCTGCAAAAGAAAAAAAAGCCGCCCGGAAGGGCCGGCCGCCCAAGCAGAAGAAAAAAGCCGTCCCGAAGAAAATCACCGGGGCGTTTCACCTCCGCGTTGTGGTGGACCGCCTGATTTTTTCGGCGGAGACCCGCGCGCGGCTGGGCGAGTCGCTCGAGACGGCGTTCCGCGAAGGGGGGGATGTCGCCGAAATACAGGTCGTGGATGGTCCCCTCTTCCGCTTTTCCCGGCGGCTCGAATGCTGCGGACAATCCTTCCAGGGGCCCACTCCGCTGACCTTCAGCTTCAACAATCCGCAGGGCGCCTGCCATGCGTGCGGCGGGTTCGGAAATATGCTTGTGCTCGATGAGGATCTGATCGTCCCGGACCCGGACCGGTCGTTGGCGCAAGGAGCGATCGCTCCGTGGACGCGGCCGCGCTACCGGAGTCACTTCGGCCGCCAGCTTCAGGAGGCCGCGAAACACGAAGGCCTCGATATCCACAAACCCTGGAAGCTGCTTCCCGAGAGCCATAAAGAGATGGTGCTCAACGGTACCGATCGCCTTCTCGGCGTACATCCTCACTTCGATCGGCTCCGAAGGAAAAAATACAAGGTTTGGGTGCGGGTGTTCATCCGCCGATTTCAGAGTCTTCGCGAATGCACCTCCTGCGGCGGGAGCCGCCTGCGCCCCGAGGCCCATTGGGTGAAGCTGGGGGGGAAGAGCATCGCCGACATCTGCGCGATGCCGGTCGACAACCTCCTCGAATGGTTGGAGAAAATTCCCCTCCGCCCCGATCAGGAAGCGCGCGCGCGCGATATTCTCCGGCAGGTGCGCGATCGGCTCGATTTTCTTCATCATGTGGGGCTGGACTATCTCGCCCTCGATCGGGAAACGCGCACGCTGAGCGGCGGCGAGTCGCAGCGGATCAACCTGGCGAACCAGCTGGGCGCGCATCTGACCGGCACGCTCTACATCCTGGATGAGCCGACCATCGGCCTCCATCCGCGCGACAACGCGAAGCTCATCAAAATTCTCAAAGACCTGGTGGAGCGGGGGAACACTCTTATCGTGGTGGAGCACGACCGCGAAGTGATCGAAGAGTCGGACTATGTCGTGGATCTCGGCCCCGGGGCCGGCGAGCGCGGCGGGGAGGTCATATACGCCGGTCCGAGAAAATCGCTTCTCGCCTGCGAGGAGAGCGTGACCGCCAAATATCTGCGGGGGGCGCGGCGGGTGATTCCGCGGCGCCCGAGAGCACGGCCCGCGCGCGATGGGCGGATGCTCTCCCTCATCGGCGCCTCGGAGAACAATCTCAAGAATGTGGACCTGCACATCCCCATCGGCGCCTTCAGCGCCATCACCGGCGTTTCCGGCTCCGGCAAAAGCACGCTGGTGCACGACACGCTCTACCCCGCCCTCGCCCGGATCTTTCACGGGGGCACGGATCACGTGGGCAAGTTTCAGCAGATACACGGCTTCGAGCACATCGAAGACGTGGTGCTCCTCGATCAGAGCCCCATCGGAAAAAGCCCCCGGAGCAACCCGGTCACCTATCTCAAGGCCTACGATGTTATCCGCCGCCTGTTTGCCGACACGACGGGCGCACGCACGCTCGGTTACGGGCCGGGACATTTTTCGTTCAACTCGCAGGGAGGACGGTGCGAGTCCTGTTCAGGAACGGGATTCCAGAAGGTGGAGATGCACTTCATGGCGGATTTGTTCATTCGCTGTCCCGACTGCGAGGGGAAGCGCTTCAAGCCGCAGGCAATGGGGGTCAAGTACAGAGGGCTGAACATCCACGAGGTGCTGAACCTGACGGTCGAGGAGGCGATTATGTTCTTCGAGAACTCCCAAACGATCGTGAAGAAGCTGCACGTCCTGCGGGATGTGGGGCTCGGCTACATGCGCATCGGCCAGCCGGTGACCACGCTCTCGGGCGGCGAAGCCCAGCGGCTGAAGATCGCCAGCCATCTCGTCGCCAAGCCCCCCCGCGATGTGCTCTACCTTCTGGACGAGCCCACGACCGGCCTTCATTTTCAGGACGTCGAGCGCCTGCTGGAGGTTCTGCTCCGCCTCGTCGCCCTGGGCAACACGGTGGTGGTCATCGAGCACAATCTCGATGTCATTCGCTGCGCCGACTGGATCATCGACCTGGGGCCGGAAGGCGGCGAGGCGGGCGGCCGCATCATCGCCGAGGGCCCTCCCGAGATGGTGTCCCGCTCGAAGCTCTCCTACACGGGAATCCACCTCAAGTCCTATCTCCATAAAAACAAGGCCGGATAGGAAAGCGCGATGTGGAGAAAACTTCTCTCCCTCGTCTTTTTCCTTCTGATGGCGGCGGGCGCGGGAGCGCTTCTGCAGAAAACGCCGGAGGGGCGCCACCCGGTAGACGGGATGCTTCTGCTGCAGGCGGTTTTTTCCGGAGAGGGAGGCAGTTGGCTCGCCCAGCGCCCGGCGCCCCGCCGGGAGGCAGCCGCGCTTGCCGGGGGGGAGCTCGATATCTATCTTCCCGAATCCCCGCCTGGAGAAGAGCGGCGCCGCGGGTGCGTTCTACTGGCGCACGGGATGACTGATCGCGGTCGCCGTGACCCGCGCATCGTCCTGTTCGCCCGTGCGCTCGGCCGCCTTGGGTTTGTGGTGGCCGTTCCCGAGCTGGCGGGGATGGTGCAGTTTCGCCCCGAGGCGGCGGATGCCGATCGCATGGAAGCGGCCTTTTTGCGGTTGGATGAAAAATACGCCGCCCCCCAAAGGGCGTGCGGCATGTTCGCGTTCTCCTTCGCCGCCGGGCCGGCGATGCAGGCGGCGGGACGGCCGGCCCTCCGGGGGAAGCTGGGCTACTTCATCGCTTTCGGCGCCTACTTCGAGCTGACCGAAGTCATCCGGCATCTCACCACGAGCGGCCGCGATGATCAGCCCGCCTTTCCCGGCGGCCCCCCTGTCCGGCTGGGGAAATGGCTGTTCCTCCGCCACAACCCGGACCTCCTCGGCCTGGAAAGCCATCCCGCGGAGATCGAAGCCATCGTTCGCCGGAAGCTGATTTCCGAAGTGGCGGACGTGAACGCGATCAAGGTGCGCCTGCCGAATGCGGCGCGGCGGGTGATCGGGCTTCTCGAAAACCGCGACCCGAAACAGTTCGAAGCTCTTCTCGCGGGCCAGGCGCCTGCGCTGCGTGCGCGGATGTCGGCCTGGTCCATGGCGGGGCCGCTCGCGGAAACGCGGATGCCTCTTTTCCTGCTCCACGGAAAGGGAGATCCGTTCGTTCCCCCCCGCGAGAGCCAGCGGCTGGCGGCGGCGGCGCGGCGGCGGGCGGACGGCGGCCCGGTCCGGCTCCTCGTTCTGGAGGGCTTCGATCACGTGGACCCTCTGAAAACATCCTCTTTGTGGAACCCGAGGCAACTTTGGGAGGTGCTCCGGCTCCTGGGGTTCGCCTCGGCGGTTTTGACTCGGATGGAGGGGGGATAGGATAGAATTCCACAAGGATATCGTTGTTTTGTTATCGGACCGGCCCGCACGGGCGGCGTCGCAGGGATCGAACTCGACATCCGCGTTGCCTCCCCCGGAACGGAGGAGGGACTTCACCGGGTCCGCGACATGTTTCGTGACAAGTACGTTCCCTATCGTTTCGCCAAGGCGGCCACCGATGTGAAGGACTATCGGGGGCTTGTTTCCCCCGCGTGAAGGGTTTCCCTCCCGGTTTCGTGCTATTCTTTTGTAAGCTGTTTTTCCGAAAATTCTTGTTCCGGCGTGGCCCGCGCGGCGGGGGCGCCAGAGAATGGTGCCTTTGTATGGAGTTCAGCTCTCAGGCCACGGGGCTCATGTTCGCGGCGGTTGCCCTTGTGGGCTGGACGGTTCTCTCTTTCTTCGTGCGGGTCAGCATCCAGGGCGCGCCGCTCGTCAAAAGCACGGCGCTGCTCTCGACGACGAACCTCATTCTTTTGACCCCGATCACTTTGTATTTTGTCCCGATCTCTTCTTTCTGGCCCATGCGCCTGGAGACGATCGGCCTGATTGCCGCCACCGGCTTCATCATGGTGGCGTGCTCGCGGCTGACCTACTATTTCGCCATCCGCCGGATCGGGCCGAGCCGCACCTTGCCCGTGGCGACGAGCACCCCGGTCATCACCGCGTACATGGCGGCATTCGCCCTGGGGGAGCCGGTGACCATTCCCATGCTGGTGGGCTTGGCACTGCTGATCCTGGGGGTGACGGTCATGGTCCAGGCGGACCCGGCCCATGCGGGAGCGGGCCCTTCCTTCTCGGCCCGGGAACGCTTCTGGGGATATGTCGCGGCGGGCGCCACCACCCTGATCTGGAGCCTGTCCTCGATCATGCTCAAGTTCATCGTGAAGGAAGTGCATCCTCTCGCGGGCGCCACACTGGTTGTCTGGGCGGGTGTCCCCTGCCTGTGGATTCTCTCGCTGTTCGATCGGGGACCGGACGCCTCGAAGCCGATTCCCTGGGATCGGTGGCGGTGGTTCGCCCTGGCCTCGATCAGCCAGTCCATCGCCGTGCCGGCCTACACCGCGGGCCTTCTGCTCGCCTACGCGGTCCATGTCAGTTCCGTCACCGCCCTCCAGCCGATTCTCGCGCTCCTCATCGCGAGCGTGTTTCTTTCGCACGTGGAGAACATCACCCGGCCGATGGTCCTGGGCGCGTGTACGACAGTGGCGGGAACACTGATCGTACTTCTCTCCTAGACGATCAGGAGACCGGCCCGCTTTATTCCTTTTTTCTCATTTGCACCTGAAGGTTTTCGATCGCCCGCCCCGCAATCAGCGCGCTTTCGCCGAAGCGATCCCGGACGGCGTCCAGCCCTGCCGTGAGGCGTTCTTCGCGCGCGCGATCTTTTTCCTCGATGAGCAGGGGCTGCAGGTTTTTCTCCGAGAGGCCTGTGAGATAAACCCCGAGAAGGCGCACCGCCGGCCGGTGCTTCGGGCCCAGCTCGCGGCGCAGGAGGCGCAAGGCGGTTTCGGTGACCGGACGGGCGAGGTCCGTGGGCGGATCGAGCGGGGCCGCCCGCGTAAAAGTCGAAAAATCGGCATACCGGATTTTCAGGGTCACTCCCCGCGATTCCATTTTTCGCTTGCGGAGGCGCGAGGTGGCTTGATCCGCGAGGCGGCTGATGATTCCTTCGAGGAAGACGGGATCGCTCTGATCGGCGGGGAAGGTGGGTTCCTTGCCCAAGCTTTTCGGGGCGCTCTCCATGATCAGCTCGGCGGCGTCCTCGCCGCGGGCCTTGCGGTAGAGATCCGGCCCCGCGCTCTTGAAATGCGCTTCGAGCATGGCGAGCGGGAATCGGGCCAGATCGCGCACCTTCCCTACGCCGAGCGTGCGGAGCCGCCCGGCTGTCACTTTCCCGACGCCGGGAATTTTCTCGACCGACAGCGGCGCCAGCAGGGCGGATTCCATACCCGGAATGACCTGGAAGATACCGGCGGGCTTGGCGAGTTCGGAGGCGATTTTTGACATCATCCGGTTGGACGCGATTCCGATGGAGGCGGAACAGCCCACCTCGCCCATGAGGGCATCGCGCATCTGCTGGGCTGCCGCGAGGGGCGGGCCGAAAAGACGTTCGGTGCCCGTGAGATCGAGATAGGCCTCGTCCACCGAGACGGCCTGAAGAACGGGGGAGAAGCCGCGGAGAATTTCCATGACCTGCCCGGAGACTTCCGTGTACCGGTGATGCCGGGCGGGGAGATAGACGGCGTCCGGGCAAAGGCGGCGAGCGGTGGTCATCGGCATGGCAGAGTGAACGCCGGAGCTTCGCGCCTCATAGGAGGCGGCGGAAACGACGCCGCGGCTGCCGGTGCTCCCGCCCACGATGACCGGCCTTCCGCGGAGCGAGGGGTTGTTCATGCGCTCGACCGCGACGAAAAAGGCGTCCATGTCCACATGGACGATCGTGCGCCGGGGCGCGGCTTCTTTTCCGCGGCGGGGGCTTCCCCTCTCGCTGTCCATCGCGGCCGGCCGGGAGACAGCTCAGTACTTGCGGAGGACGCCGACCACGACGCCCTGAATCCGCAGGTCTTCTTGCTTCACCCGGATCGGCTCCATCGTCTCGTTGGCCGGTTGCAGCCGGATATGATCCGCCTCGCGGTAAAAGCGCTTCAGGGTGGCGGAATCGCCCCCCACAAGGGCGACGACGGTCTCTCCGTTCACGGCGGTGTCCCGCTGTTCGACGATGACGTAGTCGCCGTCCTGAATGTGGTCCTCGATCATGGACTGCCCCTTCACCTTAAGGACATAGAGATTGCTGTCCCCGGAAGACCAGGGAAGGGGGATGGTTTCGTTGTCCTCGACCGCCTCAAGGGGCATGCCGGCCGCAATCATGCCGCGCAGGGGGAGTTCGGCGGACGGCAGGGCGGTCTGCGGTTCCACCGTGTCGGCGCCGGGGACGATCTCGAGCGCGCGGCTGCGGTTCCAGCTTCTCTTGATGAGGCCCTTCTGGGCGAGATTCTGGAGATGTTTGTGAACGGTCGCCGGCGAGGTCAGTTGAAAGTACTGGCCGATCTCGGCGATGCTCGGCGCATAACCGTTCTTCAGGATGAACTGGCGGATGTATTCGTAGATTTCGCGTTGCCTTCGAGTCAGGAACATGGGGAATCCTCCGTACGTTCGCTGTGCGCTCCATCCTGCCGGGGATTTTCCCGAGTCCAGGAAGTGACGGTTTCGACGTGGGCGGTCTGGGGAAACATGGGAACGATGGCGGCCGAAGCAAGCCGGTAGCCCTCTTCCCAGAGTTCGCGCGCATCCCGGGCGAAAGTGGCCGGGTTGCAGGAAACATAGACAATCCGCCGGGGGGCGAGGTTCAGCACCAGCGGGATGGCCTCGAGCGCGCCCTTCCGGGGCGGATCGAGTAGAACGAGGTCGGGCGGGCCGCCCAGTTCACCGCAAATTTCCTCGGGCCGGGTTTTTTCGGCCGCGCCGCGGAGGAAGCGGACGTTCCCGCTCCCTGCGCGCTCGGCGTTGGCCAGGGCGTCCTGATGCGAGAAGGGGTTCTCCTCGACTCCGATCACCCGGCGGGCGTTCAGCGAGAGCGGGAGGGAGAAATTGCCCGCGCCGCAGAAAAGATCCGTGACCCTCCCCTCGCCTTCCGCGCCCGCGGCGGCGAGAACGGTATTCACCAGAACCTGGTTTCCTTCCCGGTTCGACTGGACGAAAGCCTCGGGAGAGACCTCCATGGCGAGGGTGGAGCGGCCTGCCCCGCCGGGGATGTCCAGCCGGTATGCCGCTCGCCATGCGGGAGGTTCTCCGGGCGCGCGTTCGCCGGCGAAGGCGCAGGGCCACCCGGCCTGGCGCGCGAAGGTCTCCCACGCGGCCCGCATCCGCTTCGGGATGGGGAGCGAGGTCCCCGGCCGGCTGTCGCGGCTTCCGGGCGGAAAAACGAGGAGGCCCACCCCCTCGCCGGGAACCGGCCCCAGCGCCGTCACTTCCACCGCCTCGGCCCGGCGGGCGTCTTGGCTCTCTTCCAGAAGTTGCCGAATCGCCGGAAGGGCGCCCGCGATGGCGGGCTCGACGAGAAGGCAGGTTTCGAGCGGAACGATGCGCCGGCTGCCGGGGGAGAAAAAGCCGATCTTCCCCCGATGGATGTGAAACTTCACCCGCAGCCGGTAGCCGAACTCGGGAATGCGATCTTCCATAATGGCCGCCGGGGCGCCCGGCGTGAACTTGCCGATGCGTTGAATGGCGTCATCGAAGATGCGCCGCTTGGCCTGGTTCTGTCCGGCGTGATCCATCTGCTGGAGCGGGCATCCCCCGCAGTCGTGCCAGTGGAGGCAGGGGGGTTCCCGGCGCCATGGGCCCTCCTGCTGCACTTCCTCCAGCTCACCGAGAAGGAATTTTCCCTTGTCCTTGGAAATCCGGAAGCGGACGATATCGCCGGGAGCCGTGCGGGGAATGAAGATGACCCGGCCCAGAAGGCGGGCGATGCCGGCTCCGCCCGCGGCGATGCTGGCGATTTCGGCGGTATGGGAGGTGCCCGCGAGGAGGGGTTCGGGTGCCAGGATTTTCATTGAAACTCCAACCTTTTCGTTCAGGAACGAAAGAAAGTCATCCATAATACAAACAAATATCGAATGTTGTTGTCAAGCCAGTTTAATTGGTTGAAATATAATGGATTATATTTCAATTTCGCTGCGATGGCGGGCGGGAGAGCCCCTTGCCCGCAGATCAGAAGGAGAGCGCGTTGGGGGATGAGGCGTAAAGAATGTGGTCCTTTTTGTCTGGATGGATCGTGATGGTGGCGAATCGCCGGTATTGCCGCAGCTCGAGCGGGGCGATGACGAGGAGAAGATTTTGGGTGTTGGAAGGCTTGCCGCGGAGCAGGCTTTTGAGCCGGGCGTTGGTGAGCCGCTCTTTGTAGTAGCGAAACTCGAGCTGGTGGCGCCCCGGCGGGAGCTCTCCGCTCCACAGATAAATTCTGCCGGGGAGCGTTCGCCAGGTCCGCGTGTCCGCCCCCGTCTGGGTCATCCCGGAGAGTACGCTCGCGGTGCCGCCGATGGCGTAGGCAGCCAGGGCGGCGATGGCCAGTGCCCCCCGGGTGTTTTGATCCCTGGACTGATTGGCGGCATTCGCCAGCGCGGTGCCTGTCGCGATGGAAGCCACCCCGATATCTCTCGTCGTATTCTTGAACTGAACCTTGCCCTTGAGGATGTGATCGAATGCCCGCCCGCCGCGCGTGGTGGCCTGGAAGCCCAGGTCATCCACCCAGGTGGCCGACCGGACGGGGACTTGGTTTCGGAAGACGACAACATGCTGAATTTGCGGGCGCGGAACGGCAAATTTGACGATATGATCTTCCTTGGAGTGGAGATATTTCACCGGCCCCCGGTTCGTTGTGGCCAGGATGAGCAGGTTTTCGTTCAACTTTGGAATTTTGAGATAATTCCGAAGCTTTTTCATCTGGATAAAATTCTCGCGGGCATTTTCCGGCGAGTCGATTTTTTGGGTGATGCGGCCTTCGAGATAGTCGAAGACGGCGAAATCGGAGCGATGCTGGGATTCCTCCGCAAAAGCGTCCTGAATCTGCCCGCTCCGGAAGGCGGCGCGCGCGTTGTCGAGTTCGCCGTCCCGGTAATAGAGGATGCCTCGGTAAAAGAACACCATCGCCCGCTCGTAGGGATCTCCCTTGAAGTCCTTGATGTCTTCCTTGAACCAAAGGCTCCGGGCTCTGTTGGCGCTTTCGGTGTTGGCGAAAATGGTGTTGATCTCGCGGATGGAGAGATCGAAATAGCGCTTGGCGATGGAATGGTCGCCCCGGCGCATGGCGGTCAGGGCGATGTTGTTCCAGTTGAGAACCTGGTTTCGCTTCCCTTCTTCCAGGAGTTCGCGGATCAGGCGGTGCAGATAGGGGGGATGTCCCTGGATGGCGGCCTGGTACTCGCTTTCGGGAACGGCGCGGCGCTCGGCGTAGGTGGCGCACCCGGCCGCGAGAAAGAGGGCGAGGGCGAGAACGGAGAAGTGCCCGATGTGCCGAATCATCATTTTCCGGTGCATGAAGCTGGCGACCTCGCGCTGAAAGGAACGCTTATCCGGCTCAAATCGAGCGCGCTTTTATTATCGTATTTTATATCCGCCCGGCAAAACTCGGTAGTGGGTCCGTCTGCTTGTTTTTCTTGTCATTCCGAGCGCCGGAGGCGCGAGGAATCTGCTTTTCCACAGCAGATTCCTCAGTCGCTGCGCTCCTTCGGAATGACACCACGGGTCCATTGTGCGAACTGACCCACTACCCAAAATTCGCTTCTTTTTGTCTCTGGTACGGACGCAGCCATCGGCATGGATGCGTCCATACATATACTGGGACGCATCATGGTTCCCTCTTCGGGGCGCCGCCCACGGGAGAGAAAATCGCCTGCGCGGGCGCGGGAATCTACCCGCTATGGGGTGTCCAACAAAACCCTGGGGCGGAGGACAATTCTCAAACAATAATTTATTTACTATTCGCTAGGAGGGTTTTAAGTCTGTCTTTTATATTTGAATAAACAGCGGTCAATCTTGCCTTTGCCTTGTCGGTTAAAAGGGCGGTGTGTGCAAGAGCATCTCTGATAGGCTTATATTCAGCGGCATCTCTTGCAAGGCTTGCCTTCTTTAGGTCTTTTTTGGCATCAACGAGATTTGCAAGGTCGTCCATGGCCAGGTAGCTTAATTTTGTATTGTTTTTTCTAATCTCAATACTTAGATTCCCTTTATTTTTATTTTCGTCTTCTTTTTTTTCCCATTCCTTATATTTACTTGTTGCTTCCTTCGATAATTCCACTTTTTCTTCTTGTATGAATCTTCTGATCAGATTCTCTGAAATGAAACATTCGGCATAAGATGAAAAATTGTATGTTGCATCATCCGCCAGGTCATCAACCCAGCCATCGATTTTTTTCCTATTTTTTGAATCTTTAGGAAGACCGTATTCTGCTGAAACAGCATTATATAGTTCTCCGGCTTTTCTATCTTTTCTGGAGATACTCGTGTCTTCCGAATCCCCGTCTTCGCGGTGTTTTCTTCTCCAAGGATCCCAATCAGCAAGGATTTTACTTATGATTTTATCTCTTAAGTAGTTTAAGAACTCTTGGTATTTGGGGTCATCTGCAATTATACCTTCGCGGCTACTAGTAAATCGATCCATTTGTTTATCATCAAGCGCATTATAGTGAATTTGACCATACAGATAACTTTCGGCCACCCTGGCCGTTGGTATGTGCCTTAATATATCCCTTTCTCTTAAACGGCCATTTACAAATAGATCCACGCTAACCTTTTCGCCTGTGCCAAAGATATTAAGATCTCTGGGCTTTTCCACGGAAGCAATGAACCCTTTTATTCCACCTTTTACAGATATTTTTTTGCTTTCCTTAAGAGTAAATTTCTTTTTGAGTCGTGCAATGTATGGATCTTCTATGTCATCAATTTCCCATAAAAATTGAGTCTTTTCTGCGAGATCATCTAGACATTCATGGGTTATTTTTTCTTTGTTAATAAAAATTTTAAAATTATTGTCAATGAGAGAAAATCGAAAATATAAAGCCACAATTTTTTTCAAAAATTCCAAGCTGTTCCTTATCCCATCATGGATATTTTTAAAATGGATAATGGTGCCCTTGGTATGCTTGACTGTCAGGTCCCCGAAGGTTTCTAATTTCCATCTTCCCAAAAGGTATTCTTGTGGTGTTAGGTCTTCGTCTATGGCGTTATCTAATTCACCATTATCGATTAATCCGCCAATGTAACTTTGCCCCTTCTTTTTTGATATTACAGTAATTTTTTCTGCACACGACAGAAGCGCCAGTTTCCCAATACCTTTTCTTCCAATATACGGTCTCCCACCTGGAGAGGTTTCACTAATCTTTCGTTTTGAATATCCAATTTTCAAGAATTTATTTTGAAATTCATCCGCCGTCATACCGTCACCGGTGTCTTTGATAAGAAAGCTGTTTTTCGTTTTATTGATATGAATGTGTCCTTCAGTAGCATCAGCATCCCAAGCATTCGATATTGCTTCACCGAGAACTGTAGTGAAACTTCTATATAGATTTCTACCCAAATGGTTGAGAACACTCAGCGATATTTCAAATGAGAAATCTTCCTTCTTTGCTTTTTGTGTCATGTGTTTTCTCTAATGTGGGCATTAATGCTTCTTCCAATTATCTTGCCCAATTGGACGGGCACGGCATTCCCAATGTGTCTTCCCAGCTTTTTAAAATTTATATCGGAAATTCTTTCATAAAACTTATAAGATTTTGGGAATGTTTGTAACAATGCGCCTTCACGTAAAGAGATAGCTCTATTTTGCCTTGGGTGTCCAAAACGGCCCGTTCCGAAGCTGTAAAATTGTGTTGTAATTGTTGGGGATGGTTCGTCCCAACGCATTCTGCCGTATACGGAACTATAAGTTGCACCTGTTTTTTTTTGGTGACAGTCCGTTCTAAGTTTTTTGTCCCAATCTTTCCAGGAGCCGCCAGCTTTTGATTGTTTTATTCTTTGCTTGTTTAAAGACGATAATTTATAAGTGCGATGGAGAGGGTCCTTGTCGCAGGGTTTCCCGTCTTGTATTCTCGGCAACTTTCCTATGATGTCTTTGACTGTTTTATAATTATCTGGTTTTTGAGTTGGATCTATTAAATTTATTTCTCCAAGTTTTGATGCAAGCAAAACTAAACGTCTTCGATTTTGTGGGATTCTGTAATCTGGGCAATGAACTATTTTCCAAGCGACGTGATATTTTAGCGTTTCCAATTCATTAACGAAGTCACGGAATACTTTGTGCTTAATAATTTGGGGAACATTCTCCATAGAAATTATAGTAGGACGAACTCCTTTAATAATCCTTGTGAAGTGATACAAAAGCCCCCATTTCTCATTTTCTTTGCGACTCTTCATTTTTTGAGTGTGCTTTGAAAATGGCTGGCAGGGTGCACAAGCAACTAATACCTTGATGCTTTTTTCTGGAAATAACCGGTTAATACTACTGGCGGATACCTTTTGGATTTCTTTGTGTATAAAAACGGATTCATTATTCTTCTCAAATGAATATTGGCATGAGATATCGTTGTCAATACCAGCCATAACAGGAATGCCTGACTTCACTAATCCGTGTGTGAGTCCGCCAACACCACAAAATAGATCAACGGCTGAGATTTTCATATTCATTTTTTTCATATACTGATCCTTGTTGTTACAGTTTAGTCAGATATGATATTGTAACCGAGAAACATGGGGCCGCAACTTCTGTTTTTCAAATTCTGACCGAACAATCCTCCTCTTGGCTGTTTTTCACAGAAAGAGCCTTAAAGGCCGCGCAAAACACCCTCCAGACCTCATCGGTCGGCGGGACGCTCACTCCACGGGCGGATTGAAGATGGCGACCATGTGCACGTCTTCATCCGTGGTGCAGGTGTTTCTGTGCTGCGTGCCGCGGGGCATGAACACGAACTCGCCCGCCTTGTAGCGGAGCTCCCCGCCCTCGAGCTCGTAGCGTCCCTCGCCGCTGATGATGTACATCACTTCGTCCACTTCGTGGCTGTGCCAGTCGTGGCTCTTGCCCGGGCGGATATGGGATTTGTAGACCGTCACGCCCGTGCCGTCCCGCGCCTGGGTGAGGATGCCGCGGTGGCGGGCGCCGCCGGCGATCTCCTCCGATGGGATTTCGTCGGGGCGGATGATGCGGGCTTTGCTTTTAGGGCTCATCTTTTCTTTCTCCCCCTTGCAGTAAGTTAAGGCCGCTGCGCTTTGTTTTTT
>JAQBZT010000003.1 GCA_027622355.1 bacterium
CTACTACGTGGACGAGCGCCGGGACCCGGAAAAATCCGTCCAGGCGGCCGCCACTTATCTGAAAGCCCTCTATAAACAATTCGGCGACTGGCACCTGGCCCTCGCCGCCTACAACGCCGGGGAAAACAGGATAGCGCGCGCCATTCAAAGAACGGGCAAACGCAGCTATTGGGCCATCGCGCGCACACGTCACATCTCGGCGGAAACGAAGAATTACGTCCCCAAGTTCATTGCGGGCCTGATCATTGCGAAAAATCCGAACGTTTTCGGATTTGCCGACCTGAACCTGCATCCGCCGCTTCGCTACGAGATTGCTACTCTTCCCCGGGGGATGACCCTTCAGACCGCAGCGCGGCTGGCCCAGGTGCCCATGGAAACCATTTGGGACTTGAACGCGGAACTGCGATGGAAGATGACGCCACCGCAAAAGGGCTACCCGCTTCATCTGCCGGTGGGCCGGGGGGAGGGTTTTCTCCAGCGCCTGGCGAAAGCGCCTGTCGACCCATTTCCGGTGGCCTCCCGGTACCGCATCCAACGGGGGGACACCTTCGGGTCCATCGCGAAAAGATTCAACATCTCTCTCGGCAAACTGATGGAACTCAACGCACAGATTCATCCCCGGCGCCTTAAGCCTGGCACCGTCGTCATGCTCGCCCAGCCCCAATCCCCACAGAAGCCGCAAGAGGGCGAACCCATTCTGGCCGGCACCTCGCCCGAAACCCTGACAGACACCACCCGCTACCGCATCCAGCCGGGGGATACGCTCGGGACCATCGCCAGCCGCCACCAAGTACCACTCAGCAGGATTGTCGAACTCAATCCGGGGCTTCATCCCCGGCGCCTGCGGCCCGGCACGGTGATACGGCTCGGCCTGCTCCGCACCCGGGGGCCGGGCACTCTCATCGCCAAGGCCGACACGAAGGTGGCGCGCCCCGCCTCCCCCTCTCATCACATCGTTGGATCCGGCGAAAACGCCTGGACGATATCGCGCAAATACGGCATCCCCATGCAGGAGTTCCTTCGCCTGAACCGGCTGTCCGCATCGTCGGTGATTTTTCCGGGCGATCGACTCCGCATCCGCCAATGATTCCCGCCTCGCCGGTGTACGGAACCCGCGGTAAAACCTCCAATTCTTGACACTCCCCGAAGGGCTCGCATAAGATGAAACCGATTCGGATGCGAAAAGCTGTCTTGTTTTTTTCAATAAATTCAGGTGTTTTCCCCGGAGGTCTTCTCTCGACATGACAATCTTTCCCGCCCGCCGAAAATGCCGCCATCCGCTGCCCTTCCTTGCCCTGGCCATGCTCTTGGTCCTGTCCGGGTGCGTCTCCCGGCCCAAGGATCAAGCCTCGCCCGGCGAGTTGCTGATCCTCGGCCAGGAAGACCTGAAGGCCGAGCGCTTCGAACAGGCCCGAGCCGCCTTCAAGCGTCTTCTGCGCGAATTCCCGGACAGCAAACACCGCCGGGTCGCGCTGCTCAACCTGGCCGATTCCTTTTACAAGACCGAAGAATACATCGAGGCCAAGGTTCAGTACGCCGAATTCGTCCAGCTCTACCCGATCAGCACACAGACGCCGAAGGCGTACTATTTCCTCGCTATGTCGGACTACAACCTTGCCCTCTCCTATGACCGGGACCAAAGCGCGTCTATCGAAGCACTGAAGAATTTCGAGATCCTGATCAAACGATTCCCCAAGTCGGAGCATGTGGCGGACGCGAAGAAGAAAAAGGTTGCCCTCCTGAAGAAAATAGGGCGTCATGAGCTGTTCATCGCCCGTTTCTTTTTCAACCGGGGGCAGCGGCAATCGGCCATTCCCCGGCTCCGCGAAGTCATCCGTAAATACCACGACGCGCCGGAGGTGCGTGCCGAAGCCATGTACTATCTTGGGGAAAGCTACCGGCAGGAGGAGAGCTTCAAAAAATCTACGGAAGCTTTTCGGAATCTGATCACGCAGTACCCCTCTAGTTCTTTTGCGCAACGGGCGTACGATATTCTTCTCACCCTTGCCAAACGAAAGTAACGAGAACGCATGGACGGCCTTTCATTTTGCATCGGTCGGCAGCGAGGTGAATGATGGCCGAACAAAAGCGCAAAGCAAAAAAAAAGCAGGCCTCTCCTCCGGCCAAAAAGAAAAAAACCGGCCCGAAGGCGGCCGCGAAAGCCAAAGCTCCGCTGCCGAAACCTCCCGAGCCCCATAGGCCGCTGGTCAAAAAAACGAAACAAAAACCCGCTCTACCGGCCGCCACCGAGGACACGCTCGCCATCTATCTGCGCGAGATCCGGGATTTTCCGCTCCTGGTTCGGGAAGAGGAGCATGAGCTCGCCATCAAGTCCCAGGCACAGGACACCGAGGCCTTCAACAAGCTCATCCGCTCGAATCTACGATACGTGGTCAGCGTCGCCAACAAATACAAGGGGTTCGGGCTCTCCCTCGAAGATCTCATCAACGAAGGAAACATCGGCCTTATCCAGGCTGTCCGGCGCTTCGACCCGTACCGGGGCGTCAAGCTCATCACCTACGCCGTCTGGTGGATACGTCAAAGCATCATGCACGCCATCGCCGACCACACGGGAACCGTCCGCCTGCCCGTGAAGCAGGCGGCACTCGCGAACAAAGTCCGGCAGGCGTACAAACAGCTTCACCAGGAACTGCGGCGCGAACCGACCGGACAGGAGATTTCCGAGTATATTCACGTCGCCATCCCGGAAATCGAAAGCGTGATGCGGGTTTCGAGAGACTATCTCTCTCTCGATTCCCCGATCGGGGAAAATGACGACACCAGCTACCTCGACATGATGGAATCGGATAATTTCACCCCCGTCGAGGAGGACACATTCCAGCATTCCCTGGAGGAGGAAATCGAGGAGCTCCTTCAGGGCCTCGACCCGAGGGAGCGGAAAATCATCCGGATGCGCTACGGATTCGAGGGGGAGCCGATGACGCTCGAGGATATCGGCCAGAAGATCGGGCTTTCCCGCGAGCGGATCCGGCAGATCGAGAAAAAGGCGATCCGGCGTTTCCGCGCACGGGTGAAAAACAAATCACTGCTGGATTATTTGAGATAGGTCATGACGAGAACAGGCTCCGGACAGCCGCAAGAGACGAGCGAAAACAACGCCGAGGAGAGTTGGCGGGAGTCTGCCTCCCGGCTAATCGCCAGCGGGGGAAAAGAGCGCCTCACCCTCGCGAACCGCCTGACGCTGGCCCGCATCTTGATGCTTCCCCTTCTGGTTCTTTTTCTTCTTCAGGGCTCGTCCACCGCCCACCTGGCGGCCGGTGCGCTTTTTATTCTGTCCGCGTTCACCGACTGGCTCGACGGATATCTCGCTCGCAGGCGGGGTCAGATTACGCCGCTGGGCGAAATTCTCGACCCGGTAGCCGACAAACTGCTCATCACGGCGGCCCTCCTCCCCCTGGTTGCGATCGGTGAGGTGGACGCCTGGATCGCCGGTATCATTCTCGGAAGGGAATTTCTGGTCACCGCCCTTCGTGCCGTCGCGCTCAAGCAAGGACTGGTGGCCCCCGCTGGCATTATCGGAAAATGGAAAATGGGCCTTGAGGTCGCGGCCATCACCGCGCTCATCCTTCAGATTTTGCCCCCTCTGGGGACCGTTCTGATCTGGGCGGCCATGCTGGCCGCCATCATCTCGGCGGTGGATTATTTTCGCCATATCTTGCGGGAACTCGTTTGATCGCCGAAACCCTGATCACGCTTGTGCTGGCGTTTTTCGCCGGCTCCGTTCCCTTTGCGCTGCTCACCACCCGGTGGCTCGGCCGGCCCGACCCCCGGCTTTCGGGAAGCGGGAATATCGGGGCCACCAACGTGCTCCGCACCAGCGGAAAGACGGCGGGCATCGCCACGCTGGCGGGCGATATCCTGAAGGGCACCCTGGCCGTTTACCTCCTTCCGCTCCTTCTCGCCGCTCCCGAGGAAAGCCGCCCGATTGCGAGCCTCGCGGCCGCTGGAGCGGTCTGCGGCCACATTTTCTCGCCCTTCGCCGGCTTTAAGGGAGGAAAGGGCGTCGCCACGGGCCTGGGGGCGATGGCGGTGCTCACGCCCGCTCCCGTGGCCATTGCCGCCCTCGTGTTCGCCGGGGCGGTCGCCCTCACCCGGTATGTCGCGCTCGGCTCCATGCTCGGCGCCGTGGCGGTTCCCGTCGCGGCCCTGCTCACAGGAGCACCGCCCCCCTATCCGCTCACGGCAACGGTGATCGGCCTGCTCATCATCTGGCGGCACAAGGAGAACATCCGGCGTCTCCTCCAGGGCGAGGAGAACCGCCTGGGCGGGGGCCGCCCCGCCGCGGAAGACAAGAAGCCATGATCACCGGCTGCGCTCCGTTTTTCCTGATCGCGCTGGCCGGCGTGGCGCTCGGCAGCTGGTCTTTCGGGACGCATCTGGCCGCCCGGATCACCGGTATCTCACTGCTGGCGGTGTCGATCTTGTACTTCGCCCTCCTCAACTGGACGGCGCAAAATAACTTGCGGCAGAGGAAGGACGGCAGGGAAGAACCCGGGCTGGCCCCCTATCCCGAGCGGGAGGCACGTGAGCGCCCGGCCGGTGAGGCGGCGTTCACCGCGTCGGACCGGAAGGAGTGCGGCCGGCGTCCTGCTCGCCGTCATTCTCTATCTGTTCGTCCGGTCCTGAACCGGAAAGTCCGCCCGGCTAGTCTTCCAGCGCCGTCTCCCACATCGCCAGAAAGCGGAGAAGCTCCCCCGGGGGGCGGGAGCCAGATTTCCGCCAGCGTCGGTCTCGGCGTTTCGCTGACCCGGATGCCGAGTCCCCATCCCTTCAGGCGCCGGAAGGCATCCTCGTCCGTCCGGTCGTCTCCCAGATAGGCTGCCATCGTCCCCGGCGGAGACTCCCGCCAAAGCGTTTCGACGGCATCCCCTTTTTCCCTTCCGGCTGCGCGCACTTCGAGGCCGCCGTCAAACTCCATCAGCTCGAGGCCGGCCCCCGCCGAAATCGGCGTCCAGAGACGGCGCGCCTGGGCCAGAGCCTCCCTCGCCGCAGACTCCGAGAGGCCGCGGACGTGGCAGGCCAGGGAGTAGGGATTTTTCTCGATCCGGGGGCTGGCGGGGCGAAAACAATCAATCGCAAACTTGGTCCACGCTCTCCAAAAACCATGATCCAGGGCCCGCCCCGCCCGCCGTCTCAATCATTGTCTCATGCCGCCCGCCATTCATTGCGTTTCACCTTCCTAATAAGGCAACATTTCCTAGCATCCGGTATTCACCGCATGGCGTCTTGTCCCCAGAAAGAGAGGTCGGATGGATTTTTCGATACGGTACAAATACGGGAGGAGTCAGCTGGCCGCTTTGCTGCTTTTCGCGCTTTTCCTGGCATCCGCCATCTTCTTCCCGGCGACCCCGGCGGCCGGTGCACCGGCTTCCGGCGGCCCCAAAAGCGCCTCCCCCGGCCTCTCCGCGGATGCAGGTCAAATCAACCGCCTGATATCGCGCATCGAGGACCCGGCGCAGCGGGCCGCCCTCATCCAGGAACTTCGCCTTCTGCTCCAAATGCAGGGGAAAAATGAAAAAAAAGAGAAAAAAGCGCCCGCCGCTTCCGGCACTTTCGCAGGACGCCTTTTGAGGAGGCTGGACACTTCTCTCTCCCGGAGTCTCAAGTCATTCGAGGAGATTCCCCGCAAAATCCAAAAAGAGCTTGCCCTGTGGAAGCGGACATTTTCGCAAAAGTACGCCTACTGGACGGCATTCCGGTTTCTGGCCGCAGGTGCTCTCGCTTTTATCCTTTTCTTTCTTTTTCACCGATTCCTCAACAGATACCTTCTACCCCCGAAAGAAGCAGGAGATGACGGCTGGAAAACTCGTGTCCGGAAATCCATTCGCCACTGGCTGGAGTCCATCCTTCCGGCAGGAATAACACTGCTGGCCGGATCGTTCCTCGTCACCCTTCTGGGGTTTTCCCCCGTGGGCAAGGAAATTTTTCTTCTTATTTTATGGGCCTTTTTTCTCCAGGGCTTCCTCCTGGGCGGAAGCGCCGCCCTTTTGACGCCGGAGCGGCCAAGCTGGCGCCTTCTCCCCATTTCCGATTCCGACGCGGCCTACTTCTCCCTCTGGGCCCGCCGATTCATTCTTGTCTGGGTATGGGGCGCCGCACTGTCCGAAATCGCCGCTGCCGCCTGGCTCGACAACGCTCTCGCAGGCGGAATCGCCCACCTGTACCGCCTCGTCCTGTTCCTTCAGGTTCTGGTTTTGATATCGCAGCAGCGCGAACGCGTTCGCACCCTTCTCTCCATCGGCGAATCCGATAAAACGGCCGCTTCACTTAAACTCGTAATCGGCGCCTGGAACATTTTGGCGGCCCGCTGGCACTTCCTGGCCATCCTCTACTGCGCCGCGTTCTTTTTCCTCTGGAGCACCGGCTCGGAACTTGAGATCAGATACTTCCTGACCTCCTCTTTATTGACCATTCTCGTCGTCTGCGCGGCCTTTGTTCTGCACCAATTGGTACTGATGGGGATACGCTGGCTTTTTGCGATCAGCGATCGCCTCAGCTACCTGATTCCGGGGATTGAACAGCGGGCAAACCGCTATACCCCCATTGTTTCATGGACATTCGGCTTACTGATTTGGGGGATGGCCCTCATTTTCGCCATGGGCGCCTGGGGTCTTCCGGCCATCCAGATTCTTTTTTCCGGCCCCGTTCTCGTGGCCATCCAGTCCCTGGCGCAGTTCGTCATCACCTTGGCCATCGCCGTGAGCCTCATCGAAGCGGCGCAGGCCGTCATCGAATACTTCCTGGAGGGGCGGAAAGACGAGAGGGGCCAGCCCATCGCCCCCACGCCCCAGCAAAAGACCCTCCTCCCGCTCGGATTTACGGTCGTCAAATGGACGGTCATTGCCGTGACGGCCATGGTGATCCTGGGGCAATTCGGGGTCAACATCGGCCCTGTCCTGGCCGGCGCCGGCATCCTCGGCCTGGCTGTCGGGTTCGGCGCCCAATCGCTGGTCAAGGACATCATCACCGGGGTCTTCATGCTCATCGAGGACAATATTGCGGTCGGCGACGTCGTGCGCGTGAAAGACACCGCGGGCCTCGTCGAGAGTTTCAACCTGCGATCGGTCCAGCTTCGCGACTACGACGGCAACGTACACGTCATTCCCAACAGCGCGATCGACGTTGTCACGAACTTCACGAAAGAGTACAGCCGATCGGTATTCGATATCGGCGTCGCCTACCGGGAAAACGTGGACGAGGTCATCAATGTGATCCGGGAGGTCGCCGAAAAGATGCGGGAAGACGCGGATTGGAAGGATATTATCCTCGAGCCCGTGGAAATTGCGGGTGTCGAAAAATTCGACAGCTCGGCGGTCATCATCCGCGGCCGCTTCAAAACCCAGCCGATTCAGCAATGGAGCGTGCGGAGAGAATTTCACCGGCGGATCAAAAATGCCTTCGATGCGCGCGGCATCGAGATTCCCTTTCCCTACCGTACCCTCACCTGGGCGGAACCCAAGCCGGGAAACACTCCAGCCGCCTCACCCGGCCCGGGCGGCTCTTCTGTGCAACCGGACACGCCCGGACCCACAGAGAGCGTCGGCAGATAAAAACGCCGCTCTTCCGCAAAAGCCATTTTTTAGTTCAGGGAAAATTTAGTTCAGGAAAGATTCCAGAATCCGGTAAATCAGCATCGTTACGCCGGCCGCAAAAGGAAGGGTCAACAGCCAGGATGAAATGATGTTGCGGATGACCCGCAGGTTCAGCGCCCGGATGCCGCGCGCCATTCCGACGCCGATGACCGAGCCCACCAGGGTGTGGGTCGTCGAAATGGGAAGTCCGATCTGGGAGCAAATCAGGACCGTCGTGGCCGCGGCGAACTGGGCCGCGAAGCCGTTTTGCGGGGTGATTTCCGTAATATTCTTGCCAATCGTGGCCATCACCTTGCCCCCCGCGATTGCGAGCCCCGACACGATTCCCACACCGCCAAAAACGAGCACCCACCACGGCACCGGCACCCTGGAAGCGAGCGAACCGCTTCGGGCGACATCGAGCACCGCCGCAAGGGGCCCCACTGCGTTCGCCACGTCATTCGCGCCGTGCGCAAAGGCGACATATCCGCTCGTGACAATGAGGAGGAACGTGAAAAAACGATCGGTCAGATCGCGCCGCAGCAGCGCCGAATCCCGGCGAAAAAAATAACGCGCGACAAAAAAGACGAGCGCCCCCACAATCACCCCGACGAGAAGGACCGACCCGAAAGTGACGGGGAGCTTCAGGTTTTTCATGGCCTTGAATACGAACGACTGCAGAAGAACCACCACCGTCACGAAAAGAATGAAGGGCGCGTATTTTCGCGTCGCATGGTCGGGTTCCTCCATCCCCAGGATATACGCCCGGACCAGGTAGAAAATGAGGAATCCCAGGAGACCGCCCACGACCGGCGATATGAGCCAGCTGAGAACGATGCTGGTCAGCACGCCATAGTTCAGCCCGGCCGCGCCCTTGGCCACCAGCCCGAAGCCGATGACCGCCCCCACGATGGAATGGGTCGTGGAGACCGGAAGGCCCAGCGTGGTCGCGGCATGCAGCCAAAGGGCGGCGCCCAGCAGGGCCGCCGTCATCCCGATGACGAAGAGGATGGGCTCTCCCTCGAAAATAGCGGGGTTGACGATGCCTTTGCGGATGGTGGACGTGACGGAGCTGCCGACGAGAACGGCGCCGGAAAATTCCGCGATGGCGGCGATCCACAGCGCATTTTTCAGGGACAGAATGCCGCTGCCTACCGCTGGCGCCATGGCGTTGGCCACATCGTTGGCACCGATGTTCCACGCCATGTAGGCGGCAAAGGCGCATGCGAGTATTACAAGAATCGTTTGTGAAGACATACGTGTGGGAAATCTCTCTTAGTGAAAAAGACTACGAACGGGGCGGGCCGGATTTACTTCTGATAAAGCATCAGACGAATGCGGTCGGCCGTCTTCTCCGAGTAGTTGGCGATATCGCCAATCTCCCGGAAAATTTTCGACCACCAGAAAATGTCCACGGGCTTCATTTCGTCTTCCATGTCGAACATCAGCCGGAGCATCTCGAACTGGGCCTTGTCCGCACTCCATTCCAGCTGCCCGACGCTGTCGATTTTCTTCTGCAAGGAGACGGCCTCGGCCCCCCCCATGCCGACCTCGACGAGACTCTCCAGAGACTGAATCACCTCCGCCGAAACCAGGTGCGTCTCGACGCAGGTGTCCACGTATTTCAGGAGGGGCTCCCGCCAGGAGGAAGGCGTCTGCACGCGCCGGACCGTGAGAAGAAAGGCGATGTCCTCGACCGTATCGGGGATACTGTCCTGTTGGGACAGTACGCTCAGAAAATCGGCGCGATTGACGGGAAGAAAAATGCTCCGGGGGAGCGTATCGCGTATCTGGTTCTTGATCTCGTCGGCTTTATGCTCGAGCTTCGAAATTTCCTTGGCCAGGGATTCCACCTTCGCCTGGTCGCCGTTCAGGAGCGCCTCGAACATGGGCCGGACTATTTTCACGCAATCCGTCCCCTTGGACATGTGCTCCTGAAGGGCGCGGAAGGGCGATTTTGCAAAGAGTTGAACGATGGCGCGCATCTCAATCCTCGGGGTGCGGAGTGGAACATCGGAATTTCAGTCGCGGGGACATTAAACTCCCAGGTGGAGGTTGTCAAACACCTTTTCGAGGCCGGGTACCCCTCATCTTTTCCTATGCTTTGCGGGTCTCCCGGATGGCCTCGAGGACCCGTTCGGGCGTCATCGGCAAGCTCCTGATTTTGGCCCCCGTCGCGTTGAAGACCGCATTCGCGATGGCCGCCGAAGTGGGATTGATCGCCGTTTCAGCCAGCCCCTTGGCGCCGTAGGGCCCGTGCGGGTCGATGGTCTCCACAAAATGGTGTGCCACCGGCGGAGCATCCATCGAGGTGGCGATCAGATAGTCGTGGAAGTTGACACCCCGGATGCGCCCCTCCTGGGGGGCGAGACCCTCCATCATGCTATAGCTCATCGCCTGAATGGCGCCGCCCTCGACCTGGCCCTCGGCCCCGAGCCGGTTCAGCACCCGGCCCGGATCGTGCCCCGCCGCAACCCGCAGCACCCGCACAACGCCGGTCTCGGTGTCCACCTCCACCTCCACCGCCTGGACGCCGAAGGAATAGGTGGTCGAGGGGTTCCCGTATTTGTCCTTCCCCAGCGGCTCTCCACCCGCGAACCAGGTGCCCTCGCCCCGGATCAGACCCCCGGCGTGCTTCACCACCTCGGCGACCGTGGTCTTCCGCTCCGGAAGGCCCGCGACGGAGATTTCACGGCCCACGATCTGGAGTTCACCCGCCGAAGCCTCCAGAACATCCGCCGCCGCAAGAAGAAGCTTCTCTCTCGCATCTGCGGCCGCCAGCTTGACGGCATTGCCGCCGATCAGGGTGATCCGGCTGGCAAAAGCGCCAAACCCGAACGGCATGCATCCGGTATCGGTCGGGGGAACGGAAATATCCTCCACCGGGATGCCCAGCTCCTCCGCCGCGATAAAGGCCATCACGCTGGCCGATCCCTGCCCGAGATCGGATTCGCCGGACCAGATCTCCACTTTTCCGTTTTCATCAATGCGGACTTCCGCGCCGGAGGGTTCCTCGTCGGTCGTCCCCAGGGCGACGGCGAACCCCTTGTTGCCCGTGACGTGAATCGTGCTGGCCAGCCCCACGCCGCGTCCCGTCTTCTTTCCGCCCTTCGGGATTCTCTTTTCGCCCCATCCGATGGAATCCGCGGCGAAGCGCGTCGCCTCGGCGACGCCGCAGCTCGCGATCTTCCAGCCGTGGATCGAAAGGTCCCCCTTCTCGGTGTAGTTCTTCATGCGCAGCGCCACCGGGTCGATCCCCAGCCCTTCGGCGGCGGTGTCCATGTGCGACTCCCATGCGAAGGTCGCCTGCACGTTGCCGAATCCGCGCATCTGGCCCGAGGGACAGACGTTCGTGTAGACGAGCTTCCCCTCGATATCGACCGCGGGCGTGCGGTAGAGGTTGTCCGTCCGAAGGGCGATGGAGCTCATGATCGCCGGAGAGAGGGAACTGTAGGCGCCGTTTTCGGCGATGATGCGGACGCGCTTGCCGAGGAGCTTGCCGTCCTTCCGGAAGGCGGATTGCAGGTAAATATGCACCGGCATCCGCGGCCGCATGCTGATGAGATCCTCCTGCAGGGAGAGCAGGAACCGGACGGGCTTTTCGGCCGCTCGGGCCAGCATGGTGGCCAGAAGGGCCGCCTTCACGTCCAGCTTGCCGCCGAAGGCGCCTCCCGGCTTCGTCACCATGACCCGCAGGTTATCGGGGGCGACCCCCGTGACGGGGGAGATCATGAAAGTGCGGATGACAAACGCGGACTGGAGACAGCCCCAGATGTCCACTTTCCCATCCGGGTACCACTTCGCCACGCAGCCCGTGGGCTCGATATAGGCCTGATGGGCCAGATGGGTGTGATAGTCCTCCTCGAAGGTGGCATCGGCCACATCGAAGGCGGCGTCCACCTCGCCGCGGGTCACGTGGAACTGATTGGCGATATTCCCCGCAATGTTGTCATGGACAAGAGGGGCGCCCTCTTCCAGCGCGGCGAAAGGATCAACCGCCGCCGGAAGCACTTCATAGTCCACCTTGATCAGGCCGAGGGCGTGCCGGGCGGTGTCCTCGTCCACGGCGGCGACGGCGGCCACCTCATCCCCGATGTAGCGAACCTTCTCCCGGCAAAAAGCGGTTTCATCCTTGTCGATGATGCCGAAGGGCGCGTTCGGGGTGTTGTTGCGCGAGAGGACGGCATAGACGCCGGGAAGCCGCTCCGCCGCCGAGGTGTCGATGTTCAGGATGCGGGCGTGCGGATGCGGGCTCCGGAGCGCCTTGCCCACCAGCATCCCCGGAAGGCGGATATCGTCAATGTACGTTGTCGCCCCCGTGACCTTCTCGACGCCATCCACGAACGGAAGGCGCTGGCCGATGACCTTCCCTCCTTCGATCTCCGTCATTTCCGCATCTCCTCGGCCGCGGCGGCCACCGCCTCGAAAATTTTCTGGTATCCCGTGCACCGGCAGAGGTTCCCCGCGAGGCCCCTGCGGATCTCATCGAGGGTGGGGGCGGGATTTTCATCCAGCAGAGCCTTGGCGGCGACGACGATGCCCGGGGTGCAGAAGCCGCACTGCAAACCGCCCTTTTCGACCATCTGGCGCTGAATCGGGTGCAGGGCATCCTCGGTGCCGATCCCGCGGACGGTCACCACCTCGGCGCCATCCGCCTGGGCCGCGAACACCAGGCAAGAGTTCACCGCTTCCCCGTTCAGGAGCACCGCGCAGGCCCCGCAGTCGCCCGCCTCACAGCTCGCCTTCACATCCAGATGGTCCAGCCGCCGGAGAAGGCGCAGCAGGGTGTCGTCCGCCCGCACAGACGCCTTTTTCGTCTCTCCGTTGACCTTCAGCGAAACCGCATAATCGCTCATCGAAACCCCTCAGTCTCTCTGCTCAGGCGCTCACCGTCTCGCCTTTCGGCATCCCCAGAGCCTCCCGGAGTAGACGACGGACGAGCACTTCGCACATCTGGCTGCGGTAGGCGGCCGACGCGCGGATATCGTCGATCGGGTTTGCGCTCTCCCTGGCCGTTGCGGCCGCCGCCTCGATATCCGCATCCCCCGGGCGCTTTCCCTGCAAAAGGCGCTCGGCCGCCACCGCCCGGTAGGGGACGGCCGCCACCGCGCCCATGCCGATTCGGGCTTCGGCGCAGGTCTCTCCCTCCATCCGCAGGGCGAGCGCCACGCTCACGACCGAGATGGCCATCGCGCGACGCAGCTGCAGCTTGTAGTAGGCGGAGCGGTCCGCAGCCTCCAGCGGGCGAATCGAAACGGCCCGGATGAGCTCGCCGGGGCGTACCGCCGTCTTCCGGTAGTCCAGGAAAAATTCCGAAAGGGGCAGTGTTCGCTCTCCCGCGGCGGAGATCAGATCGAGTTCCCCATCCTGCGCCATGAGCGGCGGCGCGAGGTCGGCCGCCGGCGAGGCGTCCATGAGATTTCCCGCCACCGTCGCCCGGTTGCGGATGAGCGGCCCCGCGAAATCGCGGGCGCACAGGTAAAGCGGCGCGGCGGCGCTTTTGATGACATCCGAGTTGAGCAGATCGGTCACCGTCGCCAGGGCCCCGATGCGGATGGCGCCCCCTTTTTCCTCGATGAAGCGGAGCTCGCGGATGCCGCTGATATCAACGACCCGCTCCAGGCGTTTTCGTCCAAACAGGAGATCCGGGACGATATTCGTCCCGCCGGATACAAACCCGGCCTCCGGGGCGGCGGCCGCGGAGAGGGCCTCTTCAATCGTCCTGGCGCGCAAAAATTCCATTACCGCTCCCTGGCCCGAACGGGCATCCAGAATCAGCCAATCAATTCCCAATCGGGCGAATATTTGTCGAGCTGGCCCGCACTGTAATCGTCAATGGAATGATCCCGCTCGGGGACTTCCACGTGTTTTTCTTCCCCGCAGAGCGCCGTCGTGAAATAGCGCTGTCCGGTATCGTTGATGTTGGTCACGATATTGCCCAACTCCGGATGGGCCCGTGCCACCTTGAGGGCCGCGGCGACGTTGCACCCCGAGGAGATGCCACAGAAGATGCCCTCCTCGCGCGCGAGGCGGCGGGCCATCTCGATGGATTCATCGGTGGTCGTCGTCACGATGCCGCTGAGCTGGGAGAGATCGAGCGCCTTGGGGACAAATCCGTCCCCGATGCCCTCGATGCCGTGCGGCCCCCAGCCGCGCTGGCTGAGCAGGGGACACTCCTCGGGCTCGACCGCATAGAGCCGGACGCTGCGATTGCGCTCCCGAACGAATTTTCCGACACCGCTGACCCAGCCCCCGGTCCCCTGCGAGGCGACAACGGCGTCCACCCGGCCGTCCAGCTGCTCCCAAATCTCGGGCCCGGTGGTCAGGTAGTGGGCCTCGTTGTTGTCCAAGTTATCGAACTGGGCGGGCACCCAGTATTTGCCGGGGTCGGCGCCGCGCACCTCCTCGAGTTTCTCGAGGGAAAGGTCCACATCGCTCTCCCCGCCCGGGGTGAAGATCAGCTCGGTCCCGTAGGCGCGCATGAGCTTCTTCCGCTCATCGCTCATGCCCTCGGGCATGACGACGGTGCACTTGTAGCCCTTGACCGCCGCCACGAAGGAGCAGGCGATTCCGGCGTTTCCCGTCGAGCACTCGAGGATGGTCATCCCCGGCTTCAGATCGCCGCGCTCTTCCGCCTTGCTGATCATGTTGAAGTAAATTCTGTCCTTGAGGCTGCCGGAGGGGGAGAACCACTCGATTTTCGCAAAGACGCTCGGCTCGACGCCCGCCGCCGCCCGGTTCAGTTTCACGAGGGGGGTGCCGCCGATCGCATCGAACATGCTGTCGCAGTATCTCCGGTACGAATCCCACGGCCGGCGCTGAATCGCCATTGACGGCTCTCTCCTTTCGCCTCTTTCTGCCTAGTGAATGATTTCCCAATCGGCGTTGTGCCGGCGCAGGGCCTCGGCCTGGCGCAGTGTCTCTTCATTGCAAAGCGCGGTCGAGAAGTATCTCTGCCCGGAATCCCCGAACACGGTCACGATATTTTCGACCTCCGCATGCACCTGCGCAAACTTCATGGCCGCCGCCATGTTGCACCCCGAGGAAATGCCGCAAAAAATCCCCTCTTCCAGAGAGAGGCGCCGAGCCACCTGGATGGACTCCTCCGTGCTGACCGTCACCATGCCGGAAAAAAGACCAAGATCGAGAATTTTGGGGATCAAGCCATCCCCGATTCCGGCGATCCCGTGCGGCCCGCAAATTCCCTCGCTGATCAGGGGGCACTCGGTCGGTTCGACGCCGTAGATCAGAATGTCCGGGTTTTTCTCCTTCAGGTATCGGCCCACCCCCGTCAGCCATCCGCCCGTCCCCGTGGCGGCCACGATGGCGTCTACCTTTCCCTCAAGTTGTTCCCAGATTTCGGGGCCCGAGGTCTGGTAGTGCGCCTCGGTGTTGTCGGGATTTTCGAATTCGCCGGGAAACCAGTATTTCTCCGGATCGCTCTCATAAAGTTCTTTTACGCGCTGGAGGGCGATATCCACGTCGCTCTCCCCGCCGGGAGTGAGAATCAGCTCCGCGCCATAGGCCCGGATCATCTTCTTCCGCTCCTCCCCCATGTCCTCCGGCATCACGATGGTGCAGGCGTAGCCTCTGACCGCCGCAGCGGCCGAACAGGCGATGCCGGCGTTTCCGGAGGAGCATTCGATAATCGCCATCCCCGGCCGAAGGTCTCCCCTCGCCTCGGCCTTCGAGATCATGTTGCCGTAAATCCTGTCCTTGAGGCTGCCCGTCGGGGAGTACCACTCGATCTTCGCGTATATCGTCGGCCTGAAGAATCGGGTGATGCGGTTCAGCCGGACAAGAGGCGTTCCTCCGACCGCTTCAAGTATGTTCTCGCAATAATGCGAGAGCGCGTTCCAGCTCTTCTCTTTCACGACGCCCAACGGACCATCTCCGAGGAAGCCCGAAAATCTACTTCTTCAGGCGAGGAAGAATCTCACG
The DNA here is from genome assembly GCA_027622355.1 of bacterium. Lineage (NCBI taxonomy): Bacteria > bacterium. The sequence goes on from JAQBZT010000003.1 coordinate 15,534, forward strand.
CGCGATGATTGCCACCTGCTCCATCTCGTACCTGTAGGGCACAAAAATGATTTTCTGGATGCCGACATCAATGTGGGCCTGGAGCTGCTCGACGCATTCATCCACCGTTCCCATGATGGCGCTGCCTGCCGTGGATTCGCTCCAGGAGGCGTAGTCCCACTCCGTGCGGAGCCACTCGTTCATCGGCCCCGCAATCTTCTCCCGGGAATCTCCCACCATGATGGGAAGCTGGTTGCAGTTCATCAGGCCGGCGGGGTCCTTCCCGGCCTCCTCGGCGAATTGGCAGACCTTCTCCCATGATTTGGCGAAACTCTCCGGGGTGTAGAAATAGGTCAGCCAGCCGTCCCCCTGGACCGCCGCCCGCTTCAGCACGCGGTCCACGTAGCCCCCGATGAGCAGCGGCGGGCGGGGCTTCTGGACGGGCTTGGGGAACATCACGGAGTTTCGCAAATTGTGCGGCGGGTACTCCCCCTGCACCATGTCCTCCTGCCAGAGCCGGGTCATGATCTCGAGATTCTGATCCATGATCTTCCCCCGCCGCTCGAAGGAAACGCCCACGGCGTCGAACTCCCTTTTGTACCACCCCGAGGCCATCCCCATGATGAGCCGGCCGTTCGATATCTGATCGATGCTGGAAAGCTGCTTGGCCAGAACCACCGGATTCCGGAGAGGAAGAACAAGAACGCCCGTCCCGAGCTTGATCTTGCTCGTCCGGGCGGCCACGGCGGTGAGCAGCGAGAGCGATTCGATGATGGGAAAATGCGGCTCAACGCCCAGGAGAATGTGATCCCACACCCAGAGGGACTCGAAGCCGAGCTCCTCCATCTTGACGCCGTAGTCGATCAGCGCCTGTGCGTCGGGGAGTTCAGGCCACGCGGTGAAATTCCGCATGGCGATTCCGTAGGTGACCGATGTATCCGCCATGATGTTTCCTGTCCTCTCCGCCGGATGAGACTTTCTACTCCACCCCGCACCAGTCCATGATGGACAGCGCCAGCGTCTTCGTCGCCGTGATCAGATCCTCGACGACCACCCACTCGTTGTTCGCATGCATCTGGGTGGTGGGTCCGGGGCCGAAGATCACGGTCGGGATTTTTGCAAAGCCGTTCAGGAAGCGCGTGTCGGCGGCGCCCTGCCGGCCGGAGATCTCGGGGTCCTTCCCCGCAATTTCCCGAAAACTTCCCGCCACCGTCTGGACGATGGGGTGTTCCGGGTCAATGGCCGCCGCGTAGGCGTAATAGCCCGTAAAGCGCACCTCGGGGGGATGATCCTTCATCCAGGGGTCCGCCGCCGCCGCCGCGGCCACCTGATCGACCAGGCTCTGCTTGGCGGCGTCGTGATCCTCTCCGGGCACGGTGGCCAGACTTCCCTTGAGCAGGCAGGTGTCCGGGAAGGCGCTCGGGAAGCTGCCCGCCTCGAAGGAGCCCACCATGCAGGGAATGGCGTCGATGATCTTGGGATAGAGTGGATGGGAGATGGTCTCCAGTCGCCTTTTCTCGAGATTTGCCACCGCCTGGGTGATCTTGTAGCCGAGATCGATGGCGTTGACGCCCTCGTACCGCCGCTGGATGCCGGCGGCCTTCCCCCTGATCAGAATCTCGAACCAGATGCGCCCGATGCAGCCCGGCTGGACAGCGAGGCCGCTCGTCTCGCAGCAGATGCCCGCATCCGCCGTGTACCCGCGGAGGATGGTGTCGAGCGTCCCGTGGCCGCTGAGTTCCTCATCCACCACAAAATCGAGGATGACATCCCCCTTGGGCCTGATGCCCGCCGCGAGGAGGCACTCGGCCGCCATGATGATGGCCGCGACGCCGCTCTTCATGTCGGAGGCCCCGCGCCCGTAGAGTTTGCCGCCTTCGATCTCGGCCGAGAGCGCCCCGTGGGACCAGGCATCAGGCGGGCCGTGGGGTACGGTGTCGGTGTGGCCGTTCATGAGGAGGGACTTTCCGCCGCCCGCCCCCTTGATGACGCCGACGACGTTGGGCCTTCCATCGTAGCCACGGTTCACCGCGACATATTCGGGGTGTTTTTTAAGCGCCTCCCAATCCGATTCCCAGACATCCACCTTATCGACGCCGTTCATCTTGCGGAGGTAGTCGGCGATGAAATTCTGGATTTCGCCCTCCTCCCCCGTCACGCTGCTGATGCGGACAATATCCTGGAGGAATGCGACGATCTGGTCCCTGCGGGCGTCAATCTCTGCCAGGACCTTCGCACGCTTCTCTTCGCTCATGCCGCTTCCTCTTTGGCGCTAGGCGATGTAGAGCCGATCGGGGTCGAGATTCCGCAGGACGGCGAGTTCGTTTTCGGCGGGCGGCGCGGTCGTGCCGAGATCATCCGCCACCATGAGCTCGAAATCCGTGTTTTTCTGCACCTCATCGAGGGTGACGCCGGGGTGGAGCTTTTCGACCTTCATCCGGCGGGTCTTCTCATCGAAGCCGAGCAGGGCGAGATCGGTCACCACCTTGTACATCCCGCCGGCGGGGAGACCCGAATCCTCGCGGGAGGTGCCGCCGCGGAGATAACCGGGACTCGTGATGAAGTCCACTTTCTTCACGAAGCGGCGCTTTTCGTGCTTCATGGCGACGATCATCTGCGTCAGGCTCGAGATGTCGTTTCCGCCGCCGGTGCCGGGAAGGCGGATTTTCGGATTATCGGCCGGGCCGAGGTAGGAGCTGTTCAGGTTCCCGTACTGATCGATCTGGGCGCCCCCCATGAAGCCGTAGTCCACATAGCCGCGTTGGAGGAGCAGGAGCACCTCGGTGATGCCGAGGAGCATGTTCGCCCGCCTCGTGCACCTTTGCTCGTTCGTCGAGGGGGGAAGCTGGCCCGGAACGATGAAGGGGCCGATGGTCCCGCCCTCGAAGAGGATGGTCAGCGTCGGGGCCTGGAGACGCTGGGCGAGGGTCACCGCGAGAAGCGGAATCCCGACCCCGGCGAAGATGATCTGGCCATCCCCGAGAAGCCGCGCGCTCATGACGGCCAGAAGCTCGGAGGCGGTGTAGTCCTTCGCGCTAGTCGTCATAGATGCTCCTCCCCCGCTTCGCCGCATCAAGCATTTCGCCCAAGCCGATCAGGGAGAGATAATCGTTCCAGCTCTCCGGGCCGTAGTAGTGCCTGTCGAGATAGACCTTGACGCCCTTCTCCGGGTCCTCCTTCGTGAGGCCCGCGTAGTAGTCCAGATGCGAGAAAAAGGGCTCATACGCCCCGTAGCACTCATGCGGGGCGCAGCCGAAGGGCACCTCGACAACGGCCTCCACCGTGAAGAAGGGTATTTTCGTCTGATCGGGCGCCCGGCGGATCTGATCGTTCGAGACGATCCGCTCGGTCGTGAGGATGACCTTGTTCGCCGCCATGGCGATGTCGATGTCCATGAAGGGGAGGCCGTCGAGCTGGGCGTTGCCGTAAGCGTCGCACCGCTGGACGTGGATCAGGGCGACATCCGGGTTGAGGGCGGGCACCAGCGCCACCTTCTCGCCGGTGAAGGGGCAGTCCATCTCCTTGAGGTCATCGAGCCTTCCCGCGATGTCCGAGCCCATCATCGAGCGCATCGGCATGAAGGGAGCCCCCATGGCGCCCGCCCGGTAGCGGAGGCCCATCGCCATGTGGCTCCATTCCTCGAACTGCGCCAAGCCCTTTTCGGTGTAATGGCGCATGACGCGGGAGACCCCCCAGACGATGCCCTGGCTGAACCAACTCGTGATGATGTGCGGGCTTGCGCCCGAGGCGTAGAGGAAATCCCCCTCGGAGGAGACGATGCTCCGCGAGACGGTGAGATTTTTCTTCTTCGCGCGGATCAGCGCCCAGATCATCGCGAGCGGGGTGCGCGACATCGTGCAGCCCCCGATGGCGACGTGGTCTCCGTCTTTGACGGATTTCGCGGCCTCCTCGAGGCTCACCACCTTCTCGTGCAGGCTGCGGTCCCGCGACAGGGTGCGCTCCCGCAAATCCATGTAGGACAAAACCATCTGGGACCCTTTCGTTTCAGTAATTTCAAAGCGGAAACCTGGGCTTCCCCTAGAAATTAAGGCTTCCGGGGGAGTATCACAATGTCAGAAATTAAAATTTTACCCATTGAATTTCTTAATGGATTTCGGCAAAATGGCCTACTGACGCCATGGGGAAGCTGGTGGAGGGAACTCCATATTTCAGAAGTAACATATTAATTTTCAGTTACTTAAGTTCCACTTCTCCACTCCCGAAAGGACCTCGCTGGGATGTTCAACCTCGGTCAGCTTGAATATTTTTATTACGTCGTCAAATACGGCGGCTTCACCGAGGCGGCCAGGCGCCTCCCCTTCCCCATCAAGCAGCCGGCCCTGAGTCTTCGCGTCAAGGCGCTGGAGGAGAACCTTCAGGTCAAGCTCTACCAGATCGTAGGCAGGAAACTGCGTCTCACCTCCAACGGGGAGTACCTTTTCAACACCATCCAGCCTTTTTTCGAGTCCCTCGACGACCTGGAGCGGCAGCTGAAGGGCGAGGCGCATGGCCGGCTCATCGTCGCGGAGGCCGCGCCGATGCTCATCCTCAAGGAACACCAGTCCGTCCTCAAGGAGTTCCGCAGGCGGCACCCCGGGGTACAGCTATCGATACTGGAGAAAAACTGGACGAATCTTCTGGAGAGCGTAACGGAGGGAGAGGTGGACCTGGCTTTCGGCTCGGCCCCCGAGCTGCGGGGAAACATCTCTTTCGAGGAATGGCTGGAGGGAGACTACCTGCTTCTCCACGGAAGCAAGCATCCCATTGGCAAAGACAAGTCCGTCGGCCTGAAAAGCATCGCGTCCTACCCGCTGATTCTGCTCGAGCGGGGGACGGCGGATCGGCAGCACATCGAGAATATTTTCTCGCGAAACAAGATATCTTTCGAGGTCGCGCTCGAGACCTCCTCCTACTCGCTCATCAACGAGGCCGTAAAGGACGGCGTGGGAATCGCCATCGTGAACGAATTCTGGCCCCGGCCCGGGCGGATGGGCGGTCTCCGGACTCAGAGTGTTTCGCATCTGTTCGGAAAAAAGCGGATCGGATTATTCCAGCGGACGGACAAATACCTCCCGCCCTACGCACTGGAGTTTTTGTCCCTGGTGAAGGAGAAGAGCGCGGTCCAGGCAAGCGGCGCTTCCTGATATGATTCAATGTGACTTCAAAGAAACTTTACATGCATTCTTGTAAGGGCACCTCTAAAAACCTCCCCTATTTTATCTCTGATGTGATCCAATAGAGGCCTCCCGCCCCGGAGGATGGAAGATGACGGCACAGCCAGGATTTTTCGATCTTGAGGATCGGTACGCGCTTTTGAGTGATGGAGGCGACCCGCTTGAGCGTTTGAGCCAGATAGTTTTGTTCGAGGATTTCCGTCCCCTTCTCGAGGATGCGCTAGAGCGCAAGGACCGGAGCCTGGGCGGGCGCCCTCCGATGGATGCGGTCATGATGTTCAAGAGCCTGGTATTGCAAAGCCTGTACAACCTGGGAGATGACGCGGCGGAATATCTGATCCGGGACCGCCTGTCGTTCATGCGGTTTCTGGGATTGGGCCTGGGGGACAAGGGGCCGGACGCGAAGACGCTCTGGCTCTACAGGGAGCACTGGACGCGGGCGGGTGTGGTTGAGGCATTGTTCGAGCGCTTTGAGCGGGTGCTCCGGGATGAGGGGTTCCTGGCCATGGGCGGCCAGGTCGTGGATGCTTCGATCGTGCGCGCTCCGGTGCAACGCAACCGCCGCGATGAGAACGAAGCGATCAAGGCGGGCGAGGTTCCCGGCGCCTGGAAGGCCAGGCCCCATAAACGGGCTCAAAAAGATGTGGACGCCCGCTGGACCCAGAAGCACGGCAAGAGTCACTTCGGCTACAAGAACCATGTGAACGTGGACCGCCGCCACAAGCTGGTTCGCCGTTATGAGGTGACCGACGCCGCCGTTCATGACAGCCAGCTCTTCGACAACCTTCTGGACGAGGAGAACACCTGCTCGAAGGTCTGGGCCGACAGCGCCTATCGCTCAGGGGATGCCGAGCGCCGCTTGAAGGAGAACGGTTTTATCAGCCAAGTGCATCGGCGGGGCAAACGGGGCAAACCCTTATCGAAGCACAAGCGCCAGGTGAATGCCCGCCGCTCCAGGGTCCGGGCCCGTGTCGAGCATGTCTTCGGTTTTCAGGAAAGCGCCATGGGCGGCAAACTGGTTCGCACGATTGGCATTGCCAGGGCCCGAACCAAGATCGGAATGATGAACCTGGTCTACAACATGCGCCGCCTTGTCTGGTTGGCGAGAAACGGGATACCTGCGGCCGCATGAGGGAAAATCGGCCATCAGGAGGCTCCTCGGAGTTCCGATGGCCGTAAATAAGGCGGGAAATGGATTCAGATTATGGCTAGAATGCGGCTACGACATAAAATCGGGGGGAAATCAGGCGGTTTTTAGAGGTCCCCTTAAATGTATTTGGATCAATGTCGCTGTTCTGACTGTACAAAGTAATGAATTCGGTCATCCCTTTTGGAGTCTTCATGAGTTTTTCGCGTAAAACTTCCTTTTCTAATTGCCCACCAAACCTAACAGCTCCACGAAGCATCTGATGATAAACTCCCAAATCTAATCTTTTGACCGCGAACAACCCCATGGCAGATATTAAAACAAGTATTCCAGAAATGTGAATTTCAACATTCCAAAATGACACCCAAAAGTCTTGTCGCCGGCTCAGCAAAATAAAGGCCAACGCGAGCGCAGCAACAACGAACGACAACCCCAATTGTCTTGACTTCACGGACATCTCATTAAAATGCATTTGGGTATCTACTGCCTTTTCCCATACCTCTTTTTGCAACTTCAATAAATTTAGCTCTTCCTTGTCTTTATCACTGCTCTCATCATTCATCTTATTACCCCCCTTGAAAGGAGCATGAATTCGATCTAAAGCGCGCCCGTTCGCTGTTTGAGGTCTTCCCCGGTCACCGGGCCCATGTAGTTAAAACCGCTCTCATCCAGCCCGCCGACGCCGATGTACCAGCCGGGGGCGGCCAGATCCTCCTCATCGTCGAGATTCGCCAGCCAGTGCTCGGTTCCGGCGGGGATGTAGTGGACATCGCCCGCGACCAGCTCGCCCCGGTCCGCGCCCACGCCCGCAAGGCCATGGCCCTTGAGGATGTAGCAGATCTCCTCGCAGTTGTCGTGGCGGTGCTTCATGTGAACGGTGTGGGGGCCGAAGTAACCGTACATCCAGCAGCTCCCCACCCCGTGGCTGCGGTTGAAGGGCTCGCAGAAATAATCCTGCGTCCATCCCTGCTCCTTCGAAACCTTGACGAGGGGCACGGCGTCCTGATGTACGAGGGGATACTGGAGCTTGGCGGTGTCGAGCGTGCGCGGGGCTTTCCGGTCCGCATCGGTGACCTCGCCGGCGTACACATAGCCCGCGGCGCCCGGGCTGGGGGCGCGGTCGTAAAGACCCAGGATGACGAGGGGCTCGTTCCGGCTGAGATTCACGAGCCAGCGCTCTACCCCCTTGGGGATGAAATGGTAGTGGCCGGCGTGGACCTCCGCCCGGTCGGGCCCCGCCCCCGCGAGGCCGTGGCCGCTCACGATGTAGTACATCATGTCGCAGCCCTCGAAGCGGTGCCTGTGGTGCACATCGCCGGGCGCGAAAACGGCGTGGAACATGGTGGAGGAGCAGCCTTCCTTTTCGCTGATGACCACCCGGAACTCGGAGATGGACCAGCCCTCGCCCGCGTCCATTTTCACGGGCTTCAGATCGCGGATGCGGATATAGGGATGTTCGAACGGCATGGGGATTCCTCAGGAAAAATGAAACCGTGATAGCGAAAAAACCGTTAGCTCTTTTCTCCGATCTCGATCACCCCGCGAAGGGTGGCGCCGTCGCCGCCGCCCTCGATGAATTCGAAACCCTTCTGGATGTCATCCAGCGGGAAGCGATGGGTGACAATCGGCTCAAGATCGATCCTCCCCGATGCAACGAGGGCAATCGCCCGGCCGAAATCCTCGGCGAGGCCCGCGCGCGAGCCGATGACGGTGATGTCCTTGAAGTAGTAGGCCTGCGCCGGGATGCCGCCTACTTTCTCCGGCCCGATGCCGAACTGGAGGATGGCGCCGCCCGGGCGGACCATCTCGTAGGCCTGCTGCATGGTTTTTTCCGTTCCGGCGGTCTCGATGACGACATCGGCCCCGAGGCCCTCCGTCAGATCACGCACGGCCTGGATGGGGTCCACCTCGCCGGCCGGAACGATGTGATCGGCGCCGAGCTTTTTCGCCATCTCGAGCTTCCATTTGCTGCGCGTGATGGCGATGACACCGGCGGCGCCGGAGACCTTGGCCAGCTGGGTGTGGAGGAGTCCGCTGCTCCCCTGCCCGATAACGGCCACCTTCCCGCCGGGGATGTAGGGCGCCTTCCTTTGAGCGTAAACGACCGTATAGAGGCCGACAAAATTCGTCGCCGCGGCGTAGCTCACGTTGTCGGGGATGACGTAGGCCTCGGTCTCCTTGACGGCGACATACTCGGCGAAGGTGCCGGGCACCTCCCGGCCGCGCAGACCGCCCGCCAGGCAGAGGTTGGTGAAGCCCCGCACGCAGTAGTGGCAGGTACCGCAGGAGGTCGTCGGGTCGAGGACGACGCGATCGCCTTTCTTCAGCCGGCTCACCCCCGCGCCCAGCTCCACCACCTCGCCGGTGCACTCGTGCCCGGGGATGAGGGGCATGTTCGAGGGCATCTTTCCCGCCCAGATCGAGACGTCCGTGCCGCAGATGGCCGAGGTCGCCACCTGGACCAGAACATGGCCCACCAGGACCTGGGGATCGGGTTGCCCTCCCACGTTCATCCGGTGGGGGGATTCGAGCAAAGCCGCCTTCATATTTCCACTCCAGAGGAACGCCGCACGAAAAGGGCGCGCGGGAACATTCTTTTGTTGTCAGGGCCACGCCATCATATGGCATGGACCATTCGGGGAAAAGCGTACGCGGCCATCGGCCGCCGTGAAGGAAACCGATGTTTTTGAATTCTTGGGCGTTGAACGCAGGCCATGCTGCCCGCACCGGGCGCGCGCGCAGAAGAGTTTCGTTTGGGAACTTACGCACACATTTTGTGGAAAACTTGGGGAAAACCCTGTGCCTGCATCCTTTAACTCAACATTATTGAAAAGGTTATTTCAGAGTGCTTCATTTGGAGGCAAGTGAAGTAACCACAATAAAATCAATAAAATACACAAAATTTTCGCCCAGCCGGGCCAGTGGTTGACGCTTGGCCACTGTTTTTTCAACAGATCTCGCCGCGGCGCGGCACCCGCCGGAGAACGCAAGGGGGCGGCCCGAGGGCCGCCCCCCACTGCCTTGGGCCGCTCTCCCGCTCCTCACATGTCTTTCCACGGTTCGGACTCGAGCGCGTTCTTCACGCGCGCATATTCCTTCTCCAGCTCTGCCAAAAGGTCACCGGCGAGACCCGTTTCGCCCTTCCTCCCCCGCTGCTCCAATTCTTCACAGAGTTCCTGCATGCGCCATGCGCCCAGGTTGCCGCTACTCCCTTTTAAGCTGTGGGCCACCCGCTCGAGCTCTTCCGCGTTTTCTCCCTCCAGGGCTTCACGGATGGCCGAGAGCCGGCGGAGGGTGTCAGAAAAAAACTGCGCCGCCAATTCCCCGATGAGATCGGAGCCGGACATCTTCTGAAGCGCGGCCAAGGATTCCAGCCGGGAAAGGTCGAGCGGCCCTTGGCTGGCCCTTTCTGATTCCGAAGGCGCGGCCTGCACCTGCACCCTCCCCTCCAGCCAGCGCTGGAGCTTGTTCACCACCTCCTCCAGCTTCGCCGGCTTGGCAATATAGTCGTCCATCCCCGCCTCGAAGCACCGCTCCCGGTCGCCCAGCATGGCGTTGGCCGTCATGGCGATGATGGGAATGCGATCTTCCCCCTCCTTTTGGCGAATCGCCCGCGTCGCCTCGTATCCATCCATCTCCGGCATCTGACAGTCCATGAATACCGCGTCGTAAGGAAATATCTCCAACATCTCGAGCACCTCCTTTCCATCGGAGGCAACATCCACGCGGCAGCCGACGCTCGTCAGCATTTCCCTTGCGACGATTTGATTGACGGGATTGTCCTCGGCCAAAAGGATCCGCGCCGGGGAGAAAGAGAGGAGCGGCGTTTCGAGTGACAATCTTCTCCTCTTGAGCGAGCGGATTGTCTTCGGCTTCGGCTCAAAGTCCGGAGCAACGGCCCCGGCCGGCCGCCTCGCCTTCCAGACGGTGGCCAGGACATCCATGAGCTGGGACGGGCGGACAGGCTTTTCCACGAAGGCGGATATTCCGGCTTCTTCCAATGCCGCCTCCTCGATCTCCTCCCAACCGACCATCACCAAGAGCAATTCCCGGAGAGTAGGATCACCCTGAATTTCGCGCGCCAGGGCAACCCCGTTTATGTCCGCCGTTGCCTGATTCAGAATAACAATTTGGAAAGGGTCATTCGCCGCATGGGCCCTGCGAAGCGCGGTGAGGGCTTCTCCGCCGGAAGAGAAGCTGCCGTTGCGCATGTTCCAGCCCGTGACCATCTCGTGCAGGACGCTCCGGGTGACCGCGTTGGCGGCCACGACGAGGACGCGCAGATTTGCCAAGTCCGCGTCGGGATGGGACACCGCCTGCGCTTGTTCATCAATGTGCAACGAAAGAACAAACCAGAAGGTGGACCCCACGCCCTGCTGACTCTCTACGCCAACGGTTCCGCCCATGAGCTCAACGAGCTGCTTGGAGATAGAAAGCCCCAGCCCCGTTCCGCCAAATCCGCGGGCAGATGAGGAATCCACCTGCGTAAATTTTTCGAAGACGGACGGCAACATATCCTCGGGGATGCCGATCCCGGTATCTTGCACAGACACCTTGAACCGGACGTTGTCCCCTTCCCTCTCCAGGAGTTCCACCGCCACCAGAACATGCCCCTCGTGCGTGAACTTGATGGCGTTGCCCGCCAGATTGACTAGAACCTGGCGGACCCGCCCGCTGTCCCCCATGAAATGCCGCGGCATCTCAAGCGGAAAGCGCAGGACGAGTTCCACCCCTTTTTCCTTCGCCTCGGCGGAAAAGGCATGCACCGTCTCCTCGACCTCATCCAGCAGGTTGAAAGAAGAAACCTCGATGGATATTTGTCCCGCTTCGATCTTGGAGAAGTCCAGGATGTCATTGATGATGGCGAGAAGATTCTCGCCCGAGGAGTGGATGATCTCCATGTACTGCCGCTGGCGATCCGTGAGCGGGGTTTCGAGCAAAAGGCCCGTCGCGCCGATGACGCCGTTCATGGGAGTGCGGATCTCATGGCTCATGTTGGCCAGAAACTCGCTCTTCGCACGGCTGGCAGTCTCGGCCAATTTTTTTGCTTCTTGCAAATTTAAATTTGCGCTCTCCAGATCTCCCGTTTTACCCTCCAACAACTCCTTGAGCTGGGTTGTTTCCTGCAGCAACTCCCTGACCCGGGCGAGCGATTCATCGGTCCGGAGGCGCTCAACAAAGAGCTTCAGCGACACCATCGTCGAGATGCTCAGCGCGATCGCGGCGAAAATCACGGACGTAAGGACAAATTCCCAATGCTCCGCTACGGTTTCTTCGGCCTCTCTCTCCTCAGGGTGCAGGAAATTCCAAGAGATCAATTCCTCAAACACGAACTCCCACAGCACCGCGGCAATGAACACCACCAGTAGAGTGAGGAACGCCAACCGGATGATGTCTTTCTTTCTCACGCCGTCAACCTCTTACTACGGGGAGCGGTAAGTAGTTTGCACCCCCTTGATCGTGTACCAATGACAGCTTGCTGCCGGTGCCTTGCGGGCAGGGCACGAAAGGACAAACCGCCCGTGCCACTCTCAGGGAATGAGGGAATCTATAAGGTGCTCCTCTTAGTAGATTGTCTTTTTGATGAAGATTACCGTTTCCTTCTTCAGGGTATTCCCCCGGGCAACAAAATGACAAAGGAAACGAAAAAAGCGCTCGCGCGTGCCGCCGCTCATATGGCCATTCCGCAAACATATTCTCTCGATTCGGGATGCCTCAGAACGGTCCGTTCATACGAGAAAATCTCGCGTTGCAAAATCAAAATATCACAAAAATTCAACCCCGCACAAAAACCAAACCTCAAAAAATATGCAGCCCCATAACATACAAACCATTAAAAGCTGCCCTTTCTGTTAGGGGGCGGGCGCACAATCAAAAAAAAGGGCGGCCCGAGGGCCGCCCCCTTGATCGCCTTGCCAGTAAGCCGCTACTTCGCGCCGGCGAGTGCCTTGAATTCATCCATCGTGAGGAGCCGCTTCTCCTTCAGCGCCTTCTCCTTCACATCGCCCAGGAGCGCCATCTTCTCTTCCTCGGTGGCCTTGATGCCCAGCTCATCGAGGAACAGGTTGATGGAATCGATGCCGCTGCCCTTGCCGATGACCGGCTTGGGCTCGCTCTGCCCGACCAGGCCCGCCCGGAAGGGCACGAGCTCGGTCGGCCACTTCTCGCCCGCGTTCTTGAGCCAGCTGACGATGATGCCGCTCTCGATGTCGTAGAGATGCTCGCCCACGATGCAGCGGTTGGGCGGGACGGCCACCCTGGCGAGCCCGGTCACGAGCCGGGAGACCTCGACGAACTTCTCGGTCTTGAGGCCCATGTCCACGTCGTACATCGTCAGCATCGCGAGGGCAAGTTCTTCGTAGGCGCAGTTGCCCGCGCGCTCGCCGATGCCGGTGACCGAGGTCTGCGCCACCTGGCAGCCGGCCGCCATCGCCATGAGGGTGTTCGCCACGCCCATCCCGAAGTCATCGTGGAAGTGCGGCTCGAACGGCGTGTCCGGAAACACCTCGCGCATTTTCTTGATCAGATGCGGCACGGTGTGCGGCGCCAGCCCCCCGAAGGTGTCCACGATGGCGAGGGCGTCCATGTGACCATCGGTCGCCACCTTCCTGAGCATCCCGAGCACCCAGTCGAGCGGGGCGCGTGAGAAGTCAATCGGGAAGAAGACCACGTAGAGGCCGTTTTCCTTCGCGAAGAGCGTTGCCTCCACCGAGGTGTCGATGGCCTTCTGGGGGTCCCACCTGTAGGCCCGCTCGATGATGTGGGTCGAACTCGGCACCTCCATGACGATGCCCTTGACGCCGGTATCGACCGAGCGCTTCACGTCGTCCTTCATGCAGCGCGCGAAACTGAAGACCTCGGTGTTCGAGCCCTCGAGCCGCTTGACGATCTCGCGGATGGCCTGCTCGTCCTGCTTCGAGACGACCGGCATGCCCGCCTCGATGCGGTGGATGCCCACGTCGGCGAGCGCCTCGGCGATGCGGATCTTCTCGTCCTTGGTGAAAACGATGCCGGTCTGCTGCTCGCCGTCGCGCAGGCTGACGTCGTGCAGCTTGGGGTGGGGGTCGAAATGCACGGTATCCCGGACTTCCTTGTCGAAGTTCCAGGGGCTCGTGTACCACATGTCGGTATTCCAGGGTTCTCTCATCTCCCAAATCTCCTCTCTATCGAAATGGGAAGCTCCGGCGGCGGGGGCGATTGCCCCCCGCTGGAGAAATTCGTCCGCTACTCGAAGCGGGCCTCGCCGCGCGATTTGTTGCAGAAGTCGAAGTACGGCGAGTCTTTGATGCACTCATCGTAGTGCTGCATGCCGGTGAAGACGATCGGGCCGTCGGCGCCGACGAGAACGTTCTCCTCGAGGCGGACGGTCTGCGGCAGGCCGGGGTGGCCGGCGAAGGTCTCGATGGCGAAATACATGTTCTCCTTGATCTCGACCGGATACTCGAGGCTGTAGGCCCGGCTGATCCACATGCCCTCATAGAGGTCGAGGCCGATGGAGTGGGCGAACTGCTGGAGCGTCACCGTCCCGTACTTGTCGTCGGCGTACTTGGGGAACTGGGAGGCTACGTCCTTGGAGGTGGCGCCCGGCTTCAGATTGACGAGGCCGGCGTACATCGAATCGTACACCTCGCGGTAGAGCGCTTTTTCCTTCTTCGTCCAGTCGCCGCCCGTCTTGAAGCAGCGCACGTAATCGACAAAGTAGCCGCCCGGGCCGATAGCGTTGATGTCCACGATGACGAGATCGCCCTCGCGGATCATCTTGTCAGTGTGCCATCTGCGGTAGGGGCTCGTGTTTCCGCCCGAGGCCACGATGATATCGTAAACGAAGTCGAAGCCCTCCTCGTAGAGCAGGTTGTTCACCCACGCGGTGAGGTCGCACTCGCGGATGCCGGGCTTGAGCCACTCGTGGCGGATCTTCCACATGCAGGTGTCGCCGATGGTGGAGCTGATCTTGAGGCACTCGATCTCCTCGGGGGTCTTGATGACGCGCGCCTCGCTCATCACCGGCCAGGCGTTCACCAGATTCACACCCTTTTCGGTGAAGGCGCTGTAGGCCTGGAAGTCCATGATGTCGATGCCGATCTTGCCGTTGAGGGGGATATTGCCCTCTTTCAGAACGTCAATGACCGAGTCCACCATCCGGTTGACCATCATCTGCTCGGCGGTCTCGGACCACTTCCAGGTGATGGCCGGGCGGATGTTGCCCTCGAGCCAGGGGGCGTCGATCCGCGCGCACTCGAAGTCCGAGCCCGCCGTCTCGAAAAGCACCGGGGTTTTCGCCCCGCGGCAGAGTACCGCGTAGCGGATGAAGATGTTGTTCTTCCAGTTCCCCTGGAAGACCGAGCAGGTGTAGCGGATGTTCTCGCCCTTGAACATAATGAGCGCGTCCATGTCGTGCTTTTCCATCATGTCCTTGGCGCGCTGGAGCCGATCCTTGCGCATCTTGTCGAAGTCCACCCGGCGCTGCCAGTCGCTGCCCGTCTGGCTGTAGACGCGGCGGGGGGACGTGTAGTGCGATTTCTGCAGAAAATCGAGCGGCATGCCCTGTTTGCTGAGTTCCACCATTCCTCGTACCTCCTTGATGGTTATCGAATCTGTCCCGAAAGCAGATTCCGTTCACGGAAACCGAATGAAGATTCCAGCCGGATGGATTCTGGCTTTCCCTCCCCTCAATCTGGTGCCTTGCCGTTGCGCGTGCCGTGAAAACGACCCGAAAGGGCGGCCCGTAAATGCCTGCCCTCTGATTCCATGTGCTCGCGCATGGCGCGCCGCGCCGCGTCCCGATCGCCCGAGATCACCGCCGCGAGGAGCGCCTCGTGCTGGGCCACCGCCTGGCCGGCCTGCTCGGGAATGCCGATGATCCGCCGCTGGCTCTTTTCGATCAGCCCCGCGATGGCCTCCCAGACCGTCAGGAGGACGGCGTTGTCCGCCGCCTCGGCCAGCGTCCGGTGAAACGTCACCCCCGCCCGGATGAAGGACTCGGGAGAGTCGATCGCATCGTGCATCTCCCGGGTGAGCGCGCGGAGCTTCTCGAGATGCTTTTCTTCGCGCCGCTCGGCCGCCAGCGGGGCGATCTGCTCCTCAAGGCCCTGGCGCACCTCCCACAACTCAAGGAAGGTGTCTTCCTTCACATCGAGGAGAAAAGAGAGGCTCTCCCGAATGCTCGCCAGATAGGGATTGAGGCCGATGTCGCGCAAAAAGGCCCCCTGGCCGCTGCGCACTTCGATGAGCCCCATGCTGTCCAGCGTGCGGAGCGCTTCGCGGACCGAGGGGCGCCCGATGCCGAGCGTAGCGGCGAGTTCGCGCTCGGAGGGAAGGCGATCGCCGGGGGAGAGCTTTTTGGTGCGGATGAGGCGCTGAACCTGCGCCACTACATCTTCGTAGATGCGGGTTTTCTTCACCGGGCGGAGCAAGTTCGTCATCTCCACCGCCGGCGCGCAAGAGCCCGGCAGCCATCAAAGGCTCGCGGCGATGCCTTGAAACGATGACTCGCCGCGATGGAATAAGAAAAACACTTTCAGAGGTGATTCTGGTCCGATGGTCGGACCGATACTAGGGACGCGCCCCTGGGCTGTCAAATGATTTCCGGCGCGATGCCGCGCATCTGCCCGCCCGCGTTGCCCCGGCCGGATGGGCTTCCTATAATGTGTTGGGTTATATGGTGTTTCTTTCGCTCCCCCGCCGAAAGGTCTCTCGTTGAAGCCGCCGTTTTCGCTCTCGGCACATCTATTCGCCAGCGAGGCCGCGACACGGGCCCATCTTGAATCTGTGGCGCAGGCCGGATTCAAGCAAGTCGAGCTGTGGGCCATGATCCCCCACATGGACTACGGGGACGGACGGAGGGTCCGCGAGGTAGGGTCTTGGCTCGATGAGCTCGGCCTGCGCCCGGTGAGCTTTCATGCGCCCTTCTACGCCCATCTGGAGGAGGCCCGCGCGGGCCGGTGGCTCTCCCTGGCCCACCCGGATGAGATCGTGCGGGCGGAAACCCTTCGGCGCGTTGAAACCGCCCTGCGGGCCATGACGGAGATCGGGGCCAAGGTCGCGGTTATCCATCCGGCGGCGCCGGGCAGGGCCGAGATCGC
>JAQBZT010000004.1 GCA_027622355.1 bacterium
CTGAACAGCGGCCTACCATATAGCAACTTTCCCTCTAAAATCAAAGGGTTCTTTGGATGTCATCCATCCGGCCCGATGGAACCCGGGAAACAAGGCCCCATAACCTGAATGAACTCAATTTCTAGCGGCCAACCGCAACCGCCGCCATGCCGCTTCCCCCGTCAAAGGGTAATTCCCGGTTCGCGGTTCTCATGTTTTTTCGAACTTCAAGGCCCCCCGGATGTCCCTGCAACCGGGGCCGTCCGCACCGCTCTGCTGTTTCCCTCTGTCTGCCGGGCGCGCTCCGGCCGGGGGGAGCGCCCGCAGAGAATCTCCGAATTGACCCTCGATGTTCCCATGGGGCATGATCTGTCCGTTGTTCCTTACTTTGTGGAGGCGGAAAATGAGAAACCACAATACTTCACCCAGGCCAAATCATTTCAAAACCAGCTTTCTCGCCGCCTTGACGGTCCTGATTACCGCTTGCGCCGCTACCCTCACGAAACCGCAGGATGTGATGTGGACGGGCGATGGGGGCAATGTGGCCCTCAGCGCGCTCTGCGCCCCGGAGCGAACAGCGGGCACTCCAAGAGTGTCCGCTCACAGGATGAATGACATCGCCGTTTGCTATCTGAACCTGTTGGCCGGCCGCGCGGATACGCCCGCCAAGGAAGAAAAAGCGCTTCTCCAGATTGCGAGGAGCTGGATCGGCCGGGCAAGAGCCCAGGATCCGAACTCTCCCTTCAGCGATACGACCGAGGCGTTCGCCTATTTGCTCGAATCACAATCCCAATCCTCGGATGCCCGCAAAGGGAATCTGTCGAAGGCCATCGCCGCGCTGCGCAGCGCACTCCGCACCCAGCCCCACGCGGCGAGCGCCCACCGCCTTCTTGGACGCGCGCTTGCCCTTTCCGGCCAATACCAAGCGGCGGAGCGCGAATTCCGGCTCCTGATCGAGAGCCGCCTCGGGGATGCGGGAACCTACGCCTGGCTCGGCTATGTGTTTGAGAAACAGCAAAAAAATTCTGAAGCCGTTTCACTCTGGAAAAAGGCCTCCGAAATCGGGGCCCCCGCTCCCGAAGCTGCCTGGGCAGTCAAAATGATCAAATGTATACAATCATCGGATTTCTCTTGCTGACGCTTCTCGGCTACGCCACGCCGGAAAATCACCCTCCCATCGGGAAGCTTAAGCCCCCGGGGGAGTTCGTCCGCGCCGCGCAGGACGGAAAAACGGGAAACGTCTTGTTGAAGGAAAAAACTACGGAAGTCCCGGAGAAGAGATAGCGGGCCGGCTACGCCACGCCCGTTGCGCTTTCTCCCGGCTTGGGCAAAAGCTTGGCCACTCGCTCCACGAGCGAGGAAACGTGAATCGGCTTGAGGACAAAATCCTTCGCGCCCGCCCGGATACAGGCCTGAACCGCCTCGGCGGAGCCATTGGAGCTGAGAACCATCGCCCGCGGCGGCTCTTCTCCCTCCGTCTTCAACGCCTCGAGAACTTTCGGCGCGGACATCCCTTCAAATTCGTAGTCCAGAATCAGAAGATGAAACCTGTTGCGCGCCAGAAGATCGATCACTTCCTGGCCGCTCGCGGCGGCGAACACTTCATACCCTTCCCGCCGGAGAGAGTTCTGAATCGAAAGGCGCAGGACGTCATTCGACTCGGTAACAAGAATGCGGGTCATAAGTGCTTCTCAGATATTATACGGGGGGCGGAATTCTGAAAGAAATATAAGCACATTCCGCCGGAAAATTCAAATAAATCCCGCAATTCCCTGGGTTTTTATGACGGACCCCTAAAGGTGCCGGCCGAGCCACTCCAGCGAGGCATCCGCGGCAATCCGGAAAATGGCGGGGTTAATCGCCTCATAAACTTCGGCATGGCTGCCCCCCGGAATCACCAGCAGTTTTTTCGGCTCGCCCGCCCGTGCGTAAAGACTTTCCGCCTCAACGAGGGGAACCATGGTGTCCCGTTCGGTATGGATGAACAAAACCGGGCGCGGGGCGATTCGGTGGACAAAATCCTCGGCCCGGAACGCCATGGCGTAATCAATATTTTCAAGCGGATACCCTTGGGGGTTCTTGTCCTCGGGCCGGTACATTTTCCGGAAAGCTTCCTGCTCCGCCCGGCCGGGCGGGGAGATCTCCTGATAGGGGAAGCGCCTCGACTCCCCCTCGATGACGCGGCGCACGCGGTCCTCCTTCAACCTGTCCAGGAAGTCGAGCCAATCGCTGTAAGACCACTTGCTGCGCATCCACCGCTCCCCGTTCCCGGGCCCGCCGATGGAAATCACGCACCGGATGTTTTCATCCAGGGCCGCCGCCTTGATGGCCGTACACCCCCCGTGGCTTAACCCCAGAACACCGATCCGGTCCGGGTCGATCTCCGGACGGCTCTGCAAATGCGCCACCGCACAGAGAATGTCGCGAACCTGCTCTTCGGGATTGTTCCGGAGGGGGACGCCCTCGCTGTCGCCAAATCCCCGGTGATAGAAGTCCATCACCACATATCCGCGGCCCAGCAACTCGCGCGCATAGGGCGGAACATAGGTTTCCTTCCGGCCGGTGTATCCGTGAATCACGATGACGCCCGGTCTTTTCTCTCCCTTCCATTCCTCTTGCACATGGATCAATCCGGACAATTTCAAACCGTCGCTGTAAAACTGAATTTGCTCTTCCATCCGTTCAGCCCTCACCCTTATCCGCTGGAGGCAAGCCCCCTCAGCGCCCCCTCGAGTGCTTCTTGATAAGTCTCTCCCGGCTTGGCCGGATCGATCATTCAAAGAGGAACATCCACCGGGGCGGAGCAGGATTCAAGTGCGCTCCCCATCTTTTTTCACCAGAGCGTTATCAGGAACATTTGCGTGGAACCGTGCCGGGTTCCCGGTGCGGACGCCTCGATGATTGAACTGACCCGCCCCGAAACGGACGAGAGAAAAGTACGCCTCACCTACAGGGGAATCTGTCCCGCAGCGCTATCAGCAAGAGCGGCTCAATCAGTTGGAATTTCTCCTTCACCGTTTCCAGAAGATTCTTCTCTTGAAGTGAGAACAAATAATTTGTGAAGGTTTCCATGAAAAAAACCGAATTCGTCGTGAACTTCGGCGGCTGACAGAAAATTGTCCGCTATTTTTTCAGGCTGAGATAAGAATTCGCCCGTTCGAATCCTTTTCCCACGCCATACAAATAAAGTTTCAGCGACGCCTTGTCCTGCTCGCTTCCCGATTCCATGATTTCCGTGAATTTCGATATTTTGAATGCCGCCTCGGCATATGCCCCCGCGGAAAGCCAGATGAATCCTGCAACGGCGAAAACCAGAGCCTTTTTCATGACATGCCTCCTCCAAAATGGCTGTTTTCATATTATAGGGGAAACATGGGTGCGGTTTCGCGGAAAATCCTCCTCCGGCAAACTCTTTTCAAGTGAAATATTTCCCCGAATCATGCTATAAAATTCTCCACCTGGAAAAGCCTTTTTGAGGAGACAAAACATGGCGACAGGCATGGACCCCGAGAACGTGGTGCTCACCGAACCGGTCGAAGGTTCCGCCTTTCCCGTCCATTTGATGTACGTGGAAACGCTCGACGGACTTTATGCGCCGATCGGGCTGCGGAAGCCGGAGGGAAAGGGGCCGTTTCCCGTCGTCCTCCTCGCTTCCGGCAACGGCGGCGGCGGCATGGCCTGGATCCGGGATGCCGTCCAGAACCGCGGCTTGATCATGGAGCATCTCCTGGAGGCGGGCTACGCGGCCGTCTGGCTCCGCTACCGCGCCGAGGTCGAGCTGGGCTACAACAACGGCGGCAAGCTCATCGAGGACATGCGCCAGGGGCGCCAGCTCCTCAACCGCTCTCCGCTCGAATACGAAGACGAAATCTGCATCATCGATCACCTCAAAACCCTTCCTCACATTGACCCCGACCGCATCGGCCTGATCGGCATGAGCCACGGCGGCGAGATGGTGCTGAAGATCACCTCCGAGTACCACGGCGTGGCGGCGGCCGTCGCCAGCGAGCCCGCTTCCCATGAATTCCTCGCGCTCACGCCCGACCATACCGCGACCGTGAACGAAGAGACCCGGCTGCGCAACATCGAAGAAATGCAAATGCACGAAATCGAAAAGGTCAGGGCCCGGATCGACAAGGCCCTCGCCATGGAGCGCATCCGCACCATCCAGACGCCCATCCTGGTGATGGGCCGGGACACGGATCATCTGCAGGGTATTTTCCGCACAACGTATGATTTACTGAAAGAAGCCGGCAAGGAAGTCGAATGGGTTTCCTATGACCACCCGCGCCACGGCTACATCTACCCCCTCCGCGGCGCCGGCGACGCCTATGAGATCAACGCCGTCCAGGAGGAGGCCATCCGGACAGTGGTCAACTTCTTCGATCGCCACATGAAGGCGTAGGCCCCTCTTCGATCCGCACGCCGCAAAAAAGCGCCCACGGCATCTGCCATGGGCGCTTTTTGTCGCTTAAGGAAGCAGTGAAAAACCTGCCGGACTTACGGGATCAGCGGAAGAAGCAAATGCGACTCCCGGCCGGGCCCGCTGTGGAGCGTCACCTTCCCGCCGAAAATGCCGATCGGCCGATCTCCCGGATGGTTGTGGCGGAACGGTCCCACGCCCGAGTAGATCCTGCCTTTGACGGCGCCGGGCGGCTGCTCGAAGCCGGGATAGACATAATCCCGCCCCCGCACGCTCAAGGCCACGCGGTGGCCCGCCGGCACGACAATGCTCAGCGGCCAGATCTCCACGTCGAGTTCATACACCTCGCCGGGCTGAAGCGGCTGCTTCTCATCGTGGGCGTGATAGGGCCGGTAGGGCAGCGTGCGCTGCGCATCGAGTTTCCGGTGCGAGGCACGGAGCCAGCCCATCCCGACCGGGGTATGCGGATCGTTCGAGCCCTGGAAGGTGATCTCGCGCATGTCCGGCGTAAACACCCGGAGGATGAGGAACAGGTCCGCGTCCTCCGTCTCCGAGGAGACGAAAAGCTTGGCCGATGCGGGCCCCGTGAATTCCGTATCCTTCCCGCAAGGCTCCATGAAAAACGTCAGGCCCTCTCCCAGGGCGTCATAGGTCACGCTGGCCGCAGAGGGCGCCGCTGTGGAAAGGCCCAGGCCGGCGGGCTGGAGGTGGTACTTCGTCCACTGGGTCCTTGCCAGCGGCCACTCTTTTTCGGCCCGGATGACAAATTTCTCTCCCGGGTGGCGCACGTGAAGGGAGACCTTGGGCTGCTTGTCCCAACCTGTCTTCTCGCCCTTCAGGAAATGGCCAAAGAATTTCTTCTGCAAGTTCACACCGTAGTCCGTGTAAAAGTGCGTGAAGTGATCCAGGCCGTGTATCTCGAGCCATTTCTGCTGGGTGGCTGACTCGAGATAGCCTTCCATGTTTCCGCGGGGATGCAGGCCGACGCCGCCCCAGTTGCCCGCCGAGAGCAGCGGCACGTTGATTTTCGAATAATCGGGCATGCGCGCCTTCCAGTAGTCGTCGATCAGCGGATGAACGAGCAGATCCTTTCCATAGTCCGTCCGATTCGCGTTCAACTCCTCGTCCGTCAGCGTTTCGGGGCCCGAACTCCACTCCCCGTTAATCCGGCTGCGGAAATCGCGGTCCCCCCGGCCGTGCTGTCGGAGCGTGACCGTATCCTGAAACCAGAGGCCGGCGAATTGGTTCAGAATGCCGCCGTGGTGACTGAGGTCGCGGTAGAAGTCGGCCGCCCCCTCCCAGACGCACATCGCGGCAAGATGGGGCGGCTGGAGGCTCGCCACCTGCCACTGGTTCATCCCGTAGTAGGAGATTCCATTGAGCCCCACCTTTCCGTTGCACCAGGGCAAGGCGGCGGCCCACTCGATGCAATCGTGAAAATCCTTGGTCTCCCGGGGGGAAAACACCTCCATATAGCCGGGCGAGCGGCCCGCTCCGCGCGAATCCACCCGAACGCAGGCGTAGCCGTCCGGCACCCATCTTTCCGGATCCATCACCTCCCAGTTCTGGTACTTGTTCGTCGTTCCCGACAACGCTTCGGGGTATTTTTCATTCAGCACCTTCCACTGGTTGGGATAGCCGTCCATGAAGTGAAGCCACTTGGCGTAAGGGCCGTAGGTCATGATGGCGGGATATTTTCCTTCCGCGATGGGCCGGTACACATCCGCCCGGAGGACCACCCCGTCGTCCATCTTGATGGGCACATCCCAATCGATTCGCATCCCGTCGCGCACTTCGCTCTTGTAGTCGCTCATTGCCCTTTCTCCTCGAGTTTCTGGGACGTTATGTATTTTTGCAGATGATAGATTCTAATCGCTTTTGGGTTGTTTTGGGTACCAAGGAAGGGCCCGGCAGAACTTCCGCAAGTCGTTGAATTTTCAGCCTGAGTTTCAGAAGGGAAAATTTAAATCGTCCGCATCGCACGGGCCCGCATGGCATGAACCGTTTCACTCGTATGCAAAAACGCGACCACATCGCGCACCAGCCGCTCCATGGGCGCTTCCGTCATGTAGCCGGCGCCGCCCCATATTTCCATGGAGCGTCTGGCGATTCGCTCGCTGGCCTCGGAGGCAAAAATTCTGGCCAGAATACTTTCCTGAATATTGGGGTCCCCCTGTCCCGCCCGCCATGCGGCGGCCTGGAGGGCGCGACGGGCCGCGATCATCTCCATCAGGTTTTCACACAGCATAAAACCCACGGTTTGGTGTTCGATGATCGGCTTTCCGCCCTGAATCCGGTCGCGGGCATGGGCCACCGCATGTTCATGCGCGCGGCGAGCGGTTCCAAGTACCGCCGCGGAAGGCAAAACATAATAAGCATGATTCGAGCGGCGCCATGCATCCCGGTCACATGAAATTTTTTTTTCTTCCGAAATCCTGATTTTCTCGAACGCCAACGCCACGTCCTGACATGCGCGCATTCCCATCGAATCGTAGTGCCGCACCTGGCGGATACCGCTCGATGGGGCATCGAGGAGAAACCCTTGCCGGCCATCTTCTGGCGGCGCATCGAGGGTGAGCAACATGAAGCGCGCCGCCGCCCCGTTCATGACATGGGGAGCATATCCGTCAAGGATCCAGTCCTCCCCCTGGCGTATCGCCGAAGCCGGAACCTGCCCGGCCGGATCCGCATACGGCATCCGATTCTCGGGAGAGAGCGCCGCGGAAATTTCGACCCGGGCCAAATGCGCGGCATGCTCCGCCACGAATCCGGCGCAAAATGATCTGAACTGGCTTTCTCCGCAAATGTTGTTCAGCGTGTGCGCTACACACCAATCCTGCACAAACGTGACGGCAATCCCCAAATCCCCCCCGCCCAGCTCTTCGCCGACAAAACAGAGCGTCAGCAGGTCGGCGCCCCCCCCGCCCCTCTCCTCCGGGACGGCCAGCGTGCGGAGCCCGAGCCGGCTTCCCCGCTCAAGAAGCTCCGCAGGAAATCTCTCCTCCGGCTTTTTCGTGCGGTCGATCGCATCGGCCAGAGGAGCGATTTCCTGGCGAACAAAATCACCGGCCATCCGCTGCAGGGCAATGTGCGTATCATCAAGTGTGAAATCCATGAATCTCCACTCTCGTCCGGGCGAGTTCTTCCCGGCTCACCCATTCAGGCGATGAAGCCAGGGCCTCTTTTGCCTACCATTCATCCTCGCCCGCCGGGGCCAGGAGAGGTGCCGCCTTGAGCTTCACGGCCTCATTTGTCCCAAAACCGTGCAAGTAACTGAGAACATCCCGCCAGCACTTCTCCGGGGTCGGGCGGCCGTCGTGATAGACGGCGCCCATTTTTCCCCAGATGTCCATCGCCATCCGGCAGACCTTGATGGCGGCCTCGGAGGCGAATACCTTCGACATCAGGCGGCGCTTGGAGTTATCCGTCGGTTTTTCCGCATGCCATGCCGCCGAATACAAAAAAGTGCGGGCCGCCTCGATGAGCATATACATCTCGGTCAGCGCCATCTGGACCCACTGCTCGGACCCCGCCCCCGTCTCCTGGGCTGCCTGCCGCGCCAGGTCGTAGGCCAGGCGCGCCGGCCCCATGGCCGGGATCAGCGCCCCGCTCACCATGCGCCGCAGGATGGAGAGCCCGCCGTCCCAGTCCCCGAAAAGATTCTCCTCGGGAATGCGGCAATCCTGAAAAACGAGCTCGCCGTTCTGCAGGAGCCTTCGCCCCAGCTTGCTGTGGGCCTCCCCGATGGTGAAGCCGGTGGTCCCCTTTGGGACAAGAAAGCAGGTGAGACCCTCGCTCATGGGCTTTTCGGGAGCCGTCCTGGCGAAGATGAAATAGTACTTCGCCAGCCCTCCGTTTGAGATGTAGTGCTTGGTCCCGTTCAGGACGAAATCGCCACCCTCTTTTTTGGCTGTCATGCGGGGACCGGCGCGGGGAGCGTCATACATGAGGAATGTGTCGGTTCCGCTCTGGGGCTCCGTCGTCGCCAGCGCCAGCAAGGCTCTCGGATCGCCCAGAAAATCATCCAGGTATTTTTCCCGCTGCCGGGGCGTGGTTTCATCGGTGAGAAGGCGGGTGAATTTATAGACCTGATCCAGCGAGACGGCGACGCCCAGATCCCCGTAGGCGAGCTCTTCGGCCACCATCGCCTGGACCAGATGGCGCGCCCCGAAACCGCCGAATTCTTGAGGGACGGTAAGCGTCCTCAATCCGGCGGCGCTGATTTTGTCCAAAATTTCCCAAGGATAGGCTTCATCCGGAGGGAAATTCCGGTCGCGCTCCGCCGCGGCAGGAAGGATGTCGTTTCGGGCAATTTCCCGGGCGCGCTTCACCATCTCGGCTTCTCGGGGTGTCAGATCAGGTTGCACGAACTCCCTCCGCTATCTTGTCGAAAGTGTGTTACTTATTATACCCGAGACGCCGGTCGCCTGTCGTCTTCTTGCCGCATCGGAATGCCGAATCGCCGCAGGGCCAACGCGATGAGATTTGGGCGACGAACTATCCATTCCCTGGAACCCTTCCCGTGACGGATATCGGACTTGCCACCGTTTACTCCATCGCCACCGCCATATCAACGGGCACCTTTGCGGTTATCGTGGGCCGCGGCGGAAACTACGGCAATGCGGTCACCGGGGTGCTCATCGGGCTGATCGTCACCACCCCCCCGCTGGCGCTCCTGACCTGGGCCCTTTGGGAGCCCGCGTGGTGGAATCCGGCCGCCTATCTCTACCTCACGATCGGCTGGCTCCTCGGGCCTGCGGTGGGCCGCGTCCTTTACTTCTCGGGAATTCACTACCTGGGCGTGGCCCGCTCGATGCCCCTGGCCTCGACGATGCCTTTGTTTGCGAGCATTTTCGGCATCGGGCTACTGGGGGAGCGGCCGGGATGGAGCATCCTGGCCGGAACGATGATGATCGTCCTCGGCTGCATCTGCATCACGCGCAAGAAGGCCGACGACACCAGCTGGAACCGAAAGCACATCTGGCTTCCCATCGTCGGGGTGATCGCCTTTTCCTTCTCCCATGTTTTCCGGAAACTGGGGGTGGAAATGGTGGACTCGCCCCTGGTGGCGATCACGGTGATGAACACCGCGGGAATCGTGTTTCTCTTTCCGCTCTCCCGCCTGCTGCCGGCGGACCAGCGTCCCCAGTTGAAACGCCGGAAGGCCTGGACCTTCTATTCGGCCGCCGGCATACTAAACGGAATTTCCGTGATACTTCATTTTTACGGACTGCGATACGGAGATTTGACCATCGTGACGCCGCTGTCTGCGACGGCCCCGCTGTTTTCCCTGGGGGTGAGCTGGCTGTTTCTCAGGGGCGTCGAGCGCGTGACCGTGTGGATCTTCGGGGGAACGATACTCATCGTTCTCGGAGGCGCCATCATCACATGGAATGCTTTCTGATGCGCCCCATCCACCGCACCGTCCGATGGAGGCGGCCGGCTTCACCGCCTCTCCATGGCAGCGCGGCGCGCCAAGCCATGCCCTAGTCGTCAGAGGTGATTTTCCCGATAATCTCCTGAAGAATTTTATCTGACTTTTCGTTTTCCACCTGGCAGGTTCCAGCGGCTTCATGGCCGCCGCCCCCGTACTCCAGCATGCGCTGTCCGATGTTGGAGCTCGAATGCGGACTGAGGATGGACTTGCCGACGGCAAAGACGGTGTTCTGTTTTTTCAGGCCCCACATCACATGGATGGAGACCAGCGCCTCCGGATAGAGCGCGTAAATCATAAAGCGATTGCCGGGCCAGATCGGATCTTCGTTTCTGAGATCGAGCACAGCGATGTCGCCATGTATGGTTGTGCAGCGCTGAATCTGTTCCTTGAACTTCTCTTCATGCGCAAAGTACAGATCAGAGCGCTCCTTGACATCGGGATGCTCCAGGATTTTATCAATCGGATTCTCCCGGCAATAGTCGATCATCTCCATCATGAGAGCGTAGTTGGAGACGCGGAAATCGCG
The DNA here is from genome assembly GCA_027622355.1 of bacterium. Lineage (NCBI taxonomy): Bacteria > bacterium. Next base: position 10,366 of record JAQBZT010000004.1, read on the forward strand.
AAAACGGCCGAGCCCCGTGCGGGCATCCATGAGAAAATTCAGCAACACCCATTTCTCCGGCTGGAGAATGTCCCTCTTGAGAAACATGGCGGAGTCGCTCTTGTCCACAGCATCAATCATCTCGTCGGATATCCGCGGGAATTTGGATTTTCCGCCGTAGTAGTTGTAGACGACAGAGGCAGCGGAGAGCGCCTTGGGATTGATGATGTGATTCTCATGTTTTTCCACCCGCTCGGTCTCGCTGAGATGATGGTCGAAGGCGAGATGGACGCCCTCGACGTAGGGCAGATTCGTGGTGATGTCATCGCCGGTGATTTCGATTTTCCCGTCCTGCATGTCCTTGGGGTGCACGAATTTGATCTCATCGATCAAGTCGATTTCCTTCAGCAGGGATGCACAAACCAGCCCGTCGAAATCGCTGCGCGTTACCAGGCGGTATTTCTTCTCGGAAGTCATCATGAAGTCCTCTCTTATGGCCTGCCGGCGAAGTATAAAAACTCGATTCCGCGTGTTATCGTTTCAATATAGCAGTAGTATTGTGATAATTATACAAAATTAAGATAGTGGATCAGTTTGCTTGTTTCTCTTGTCATTCCGAGCGCAGGAGACGGGCCTCCCGGTGGGGGGCCTCCCGGAGACGGGCCTCCCGGAGACGGGCCTCCCGGTGGAGGGCCTCCCGCGAATCGGAGATTCGCCGGGGTGCCCGGCACGAGGAATCTGTTTTTCCACAGCAGATTCCTCAGTCGCTGCGCTCCTTCGGAATGACACCATGGGTCCATTGTGCAAATTGACCCACGGCCAAAATTAGCCAGAGATTCAACTTTTCCTCAATCCAACCCAGGAGTAAGGGGGCCATGAAAGAGAAGACCGGCGTCATCCGCGTCCTGTTGGCCAAGGTCGGGCTCGACGGTCACGACCGCGGCGTCAAGGTGGTGGCCAGGTGCCTGCGCGATGCGGGCATGGAGGTGATCTATACCGGCCTCCACCGATCGGCAGAAGAAGTAGTGGAGGCCGCCGTCCAGGAGGATGTGGATGTGCTCGGGATCAGCCTGCTCTCCGGTGCCCACATGACGCTCATTCCGCACATTCTCGACATGCTGAAAGAGCGCGACGCCGCGGATATCGTCGTGGTCGCCGGCGGCGTGATGCCGGATGATGACGTGGCCGAGCTGAAAAGAAAGGGCGTCAGCGAAGTTCTTTTGCAGGACACCCCGCCCGCGGCCATCGTCGAAACCTTGAGACGGCTTGTTGCCGATCGCGGCCCCCGCTAGGCAAAGCCCTTTACCGCAGGAGAAAGCACCGAAGTGGAATTTTGGTCTTTTCCGCCCCGCTACGATCCGGACTATGTGCCGGACCCCTCCAGCCGGTACTGGCTCCCGGGGCGCGAGACCATGCCCGCCGGCGAGCGCGAAGAGGCCATCGTCAAGCGGCTGGGCGAGGTGATGAGATACGCCTACGCCCACGCGCCCTTCTACCGGCGCAAGTGGGACGAGGCGGGGATTCACCCCGACCACATCCGCTCGCTCGAGGATTTCGAGCGGGTGCCGGTCGTGACCAAGGCCGAACTCCGCGAATCCCAGGAGAGGGCCAAGCCCTTCGGCGATTATCTGTGCATCCCCGAGTCGGAAGTGCACCACATCCACGGCACCTCCGGCACCACCGGCCGGCCGACCGTCTTCGCCATCGGCCGGGACGACTGGAACGTTATCGCCAACAACCAGGCACGAGTCATGTGGGGCATGGGTATCCGGCCGGGGGATGTGGTCTTCATCGCCGCCATCTTCAGCCTCTACATGGGCTCTTGGGGGACGCTCCTCGGCGCCGAGCGGCTGCGCGCCAAGTGCTTTCCCTTCGGGGCCGGGGCAGCGGGCATGACGGCGCGGGCCGCCATGTGGCTGAACCTCTCGAAGCCCACCGCCTTCTACGGCACCCCCTCCTATGCGCTCCATCTGGCCGAGGTCGCCGGCGAGGAAGGGCTCGACCCCAGGGACTTCGGGCTCAAGGTGATGTTTTTCTCGGGCGAGCCCGGCGCCTCGGTCCCGAGCATCCGCCAGCGCATCGAGGAAGCCTACGGGGCGCGGGTGATCGACTGCGGCTCCATGGCCGAGATGACGCCGTGGATGAATCTGGCCGGAAGCTACGAGACCGAGGGCATGATGCTCTGGCAGGACATGATCTACACCGAGATCTGCGATCCGGGGAGCTACGCCCGCGTCTCCTACGGCAGCCGGGGCACGCCCGTCTACACCCACCTGGAGCGCACCTCCCAGCCGATGATCCGCCTGGTCTCGGGCGATCTCACCCACTGGGAGGCGGGACCGGGCCCCTGCGGGCGCACCTACCCGCGCCTCCCCAACGGCATATACGGGCGCATCGACGACATGTTCACCATCCGGGGGGAGAACATCTACCCCAGCGCCATCGATTCGGTGATTAACGAGATACCGGACTACGGCGGCGAGCACCGCATCATCATCACCCGCGAGGGTGCCATGGACGAGCTGCTGGTGCGCATGGACGCGAAGGAAGCCGTCTACGAAGCGGGCGAGGAGGCCCTCGGGCAGCTGCGCCGCAGGGCGGAGAGCGATCTCCAGCGGGTGCTGGGCGTCCGTGCCCGGGTCGAGGTGGTGGAGCCGGGGGCAATCCCGCGTACCGACTTCAAGGCGCGGCGGGTAGTGGACGACCGCGATCTCTTCCGTTCGCTTCAGCAGAAGATGGAGCGCTAGCCCGTGGCCCTCACTCCTTCGAACGATCTGGTCTCCGAGGTCCTCGCCGGCCGCGTGCGGGGAATCGCACGGATGATGTCGCGGGCCGAGGCGGGCGCGCCAGAGTGCCGCCCCGCCCTGGCCGAGATATACCGCCACACCGGCAAGGCGCACGTTGTGGGTCTGACGGGGGTCCCCGGGAGCGGCAAGTCCACCCTTGCCCGCTCGCTCGCCCGGGCCATCCGGGAGAGCAACCGCAAGGTGGGCATCGTTGCCGTCGATCCCTCGAGCCCTTTCTCGGGCGGAGCCATCCTGGGCGATCGCGTGCGCATGAACGAGCTCGCCTCAGACCCCGGCGTCTTCATCCGCAGCATGGCCACGCGCGGAGTGATGGGCGGCCTGGCCCAGGCCAGCCTGGATGCCGTAGACATTCTGGACGCCGCCGGCTTCGATGTGGTGCTGGTGGAAACCGTCGGCGTCGGTCAGGATGAGGTGGATATCGTGCAGGCCGCCCATACGGTGATCGTGGTCTCGGCGCCCGGCCTGGGGGATGAGATTCAATCCATCAAGGCCGGCATCCTGGAGATCGCCGACATCCACGCGGTCAGCAAGTGCGACCGCCCCGACGCGAACAAGGTACTCAACGATTTGAAGGCCATGCTGGCCCTCGACACCGCCATCGGCAAGAAGTCGGACTGGGCGGTTCCCGTCCTGCCGACGAGCGCCGAGCGAAATGAGGGGATCGGCGATTTGCTATCGGCGATCATTGATCACAAAGCCCACCTGGAGGAGTCGGACGGGGTAGATCGCCGGCGGCGAATCGTCGAGATGCGGATCTTCAAGACCGCAGAAGAAGTCCTGCGAAGCCGTTTCACGGCCCAGCGGGAGGGCAAGCTTTCAGAGGTGATCGAGCGCGTGATGGCGCGCGAGATGGACCCCTATACCGCGGCGATGGATTTGCTCGCCGCCTTCTACAAGGATTGAAGCGATGACAGAGGGAAGCGGCGCTACCGAGAGAGAGGTCCCCGCGCGAATCGAACAGGACGTCCGCGACTGGGAGGCGAACGAGCTGGCTTCCTTCCTCTCCCGCCAGCCCGAGAGCCGGGAGAAATTCGAGACGGCCTCCGGCCTTCCCCTGAAGCGCATCTACACCGCGCTCGATGCGGCGGAAACGCCGATCGAGGACATCGGCCTCCCCGGCCGCTATCCCTTCACACGCGGCCCCTACCCGACCATGTACCGGGGCAGGCTGTGGACCATGCGGCAGATCGCCGGCTTCGGCACGGGAGCCGACACCAACGAGCGCTTCAAGTATCTCATCTCCCAGGGACAGACGGGCCTGTCCACCGATTTCGACATGCCGACCCTCATGGGCTACGACTCCGACCATCCCATGTCGCACGGCGAGGTGGGCCGGGAAGGGGTGGCGGTGGACACCCTGAGCGACATGGAAGCCCTTTTCGATGGCATTGATCTGACCAAGATTTCGGTCTCCATGACGATCAATCCCACCGCCTGGATCCTGCTCGCCATGTACGTCGCCCTCGCGGAGAAGCGCGGCGACGATCTCCACCAACTCTCCGGCACCATTCAGAACGACATCCTGAAGGAGTATATCGCTCAAAAAGAATGGATTTACCCCGTCCGCCCCTCCATGCGAATCGTCCGCGACACCATCCTCTACACGGCGAAGCACATGAAGCGATACAACCCCATCAACATCTCCGGCTATCACATATCGGAGGCGGGCGCGACGGCGCTGCAGGAGGCCGCCTTCACCATGGCCAACGCCATCGCCTACGTGGAGGAAGTGACAAAGACCGGGGCGAAGGTGGACGAATTCGCGCCGCGGCTCGCCTTTTACTTCGTCAGCCAGGCCGATTTCTTCGAGGAGGTTGCCAAGTTCCGCGCGGTCCGTCGCGTCTACGCGAAAATCATGAAAGAACGCTTCGGCGCCGAAAATCCCGAATCCATGCGGCTGCGGTTCCATTGCCAGACGGCGGCGGCGACGCTGACCAAGCCGCAGTACAAGGTCAACCTGATTCGCACCGCCTACCAGGCCCTCGCGGCCGTGCTCGGCGGCGCCCAGAGCCTGCACACCAACGGTTTGGACGAGGCCTTCGCCATCCCCACGGAGGAGGCCATGAAGCTGGCGCTCAGAACACAGCAGGTGGTGGCGGACGAGACCAACATCCCATCGGTCATCGATCCCCTGGGCGGTTCCTATTTTGTCGAACAACTCACGACGGAAATGGAGAAACAAATTTTCGCCATTCTCGAAAAGGTGGACGAAATGGGCGGCACCATCAAGGCCATCGAGGACGGCTGGTTTCAAAAGGAAATGGGCGACTCAGCGTATGACTTCGCACTCCGCAAGGCCAGTGGCGAGCGGCCCGTCATCGGCGTCAACAAATACGTCGAGGATGACGAAACGACCCACATCGAGATCCACCCCTACGACATGGAGACGGAGCGCAGCCAGATCGAAAACCTTCAGCGCGTCCGCAGGGAGAGGGACAACGGCCGGGTCTCGCGGCTTCTCGAAGAGATCAAGGGCGTGGCGCGGCGGGAGGGCGAAAACATCATGCCCATTACCATCGAACTGGTGAAAGCAATGGCCTCCATGGGCGAGATCGTCGAAGCCCTCAGGAGTGTCTGGGGAACCTACCGCGAGACGGCGGTGATTTGAGCGATCCGCGATGGAGAGCCTGCCGCAAATCCGTCTTTCTTGAATCCTGACGGGCGAAAGGGACCGGCAATTGAAAAAATGAGTCCGAGGCCCCTATATTTATGGAGCAGCCTGCATCCCGAATGGCTACACAGTTTTATCTGCGGGAGACACGCATGGACGAACATCCAAAACCCAAGGGCGCCCTGGCTTTCATGTTGATCTTTCTCGTGATTCTGGCGCTGCTCTGGGCGAACGCCTACCTCAAGCTGTGGGCGGGCTGAAAAGATGAAGGGGTCGTCCTCCGTCTACAAATACGAGCTGATGTGGATTCTGCCGAGCATCCTGCTCCCCGTGACGATGCTCGGGCTCCTTCTCTACACCACTTTCGGCCACGGGATTCACTTGCCCGGGGTCGAGGGCGTGATTGACCCGGCAAAAATCAGCCAGACGGCCCCCTTCAACAAGCTCGGAGTTTTCAAGGTCGGAGACAAGCAATACAAGGTTCACATGATGGCCGGCATCTGGTTCTACATTCCGGGCCAAATCACCGTCCCCGTCGGCTCTACCGTCGAGTTCATCGCGACCAGCAAGGACGTGGTACACGGGCTCTTCATCAAAGGCGCCAATATCAATCTCATGCTCCTGCCGGGCCAGGTGGCGCGGGCCAAGGCCCTCTTCGACAAGCCCGGCGAATACCCCTTCCTATGTCACGAGTATTGCGGAGCCGCCCATCACACGATGTGGGGCAAGGTTATCGTGAAATAGGGTACAGGAAAACACATGGTGAATCCGGAAACGACGAAAACCGATTCCTTCGCTGAAAACCGCCTGACGGGCGCCTACCTCATCGTCTCGATGATCGCCCTCCTCGGCGGCGTCGTCACCGGTCTCTTTCAGGCGCTCAATTACGGCGGCCATGATTTCTACCCCGCCCTCCAGCCCGTGATCCGCTCCTACTACCACGGCCTCAGCATTCACGGCGTATTGAACGTTCTCGTCTGGACAACGTTTTTCATATGCGGATTCCTGTGGTTCATCACCGCCCGCGCGCTTGATGCTCCGCCCGTCCGCCTCGCCTTCGGGTGGTTCACCTTCTGGTTCATGACCGGCGGCCTCATCCTCGCGGCGATCCCTCTCGTTCTCAATGAGGCAACCGTCCTCTTCACGTTCTATCCGCCGATGAAGGCGCACTGGGCCTTCTATATCGGCCTCACGCTGGTCGTGATCGGAACCTGGCTGGTCACCGTTCACCTTGCGCTCTGCGTGCGCGAGTGGAAGCGCCGCAACCCCGGCTCGCGCACCCCGCTTCCGGCCTTCATGTCCCTGATCACATTCGTCATGTGGACCATCGCCTCCCTCGGCATCGCCGCCGAGATGATTTTCATGATGATCCCCTGGTCGCTGGGGCTGGTGCAGGGGACCAACCCGCTGATGGCGCGAACGCTGTTCTGGTTCACCGGCCATCCCATCGTCTATTTCTGGCTCCTTCCCGCCTATGTTTCCTGGTACACCATCGTCCCGAAGCAGGCGGGCGGGCGCCTGTTCAGCGATCCCATGGCGCGGGCCAGCTTTCTCCTGTTCTTGATGCTCTCGATACCGGTGGGCTTCCACCACCAGTTCACCGACCCAGGCATCCAAGAGGGCTGGAAGTTTTTTCACGCCTTCCTCACGTTCGGGGTCTTTTTCCCGAGCCTGCTGACCTTTTTCAACGTGGTGGCCTCGCTGGAAAGCGGCGCAAGGGCGCGCGGCGGAAAGGGGTATCTCGCCTGGTTTCTCCGCCTCCCCTGGGGAGACCCCTCGCTCGCGGCCCAAGTGCTCTCCATGCTCATCTTCGTCTTCGGGGGAATCGGCGGACTCATCAACGCCTCGGTCTCCATGAACCTTCTCGTCCACAACACCGCCTGGGTTGTCGGACATTTTCACCTGACGGTCGGCGGCGCCGTCACGCTTTCCTTCATGGGGATCACCTACTGGCTGGTGCCGATGATCAGCGGGCGGCGGCTCTGGAGCAGAGGGCTGGCACTCGCCCAGGCCTGGCTCTGGTTCGGCGGGATGATCATCTTCTCGAACGCGCTCCACCGCCTGGGAATGATGGGGATGCCGCGGCGGACGATGATCGGCGCCGTTCCCTACATGCAGCCAGAATGGAAACCTGTTCTCCCGCTGGTGGGAATCGGGGGGACGATTCTGTTCATCAGCGCGCTTCTTTACTTCTTGAACCTTGCCTTGACGATCTGGCTCTCCCGGGCGCCTTCAACGGAAAAACTGGAATTCGCCGAATCACTCTCCGGCCCCGAGGACGCGCCGGCGATCATGGCCCGGCTCACCCCATGGGTGGCCGCCACCGTGGTGCTCATCGCGCTCGCCTACGGGCCCACTCTTCTCCGCCTGGCCACGACTACCCCGTTCAACATTCAGGCCTTCCGGGTGTGGTAAACCCTTCCCGAGACAAAGCGCGCCGACTTCCAAAAGAGCATACGAAAAAGGACCCCGGCTTTCGCCGGGGCCCTGAAGTCCGGTTCAATCTTCCGCCTATTCGATACGGAGGTTGTACCAGGTTGTCACCGACTTCTGGCCGTTCCGATCCCCTCGGCTGCCGTCCCAGACCGCAAAGGCAATCGGATGAATTGTCCCGGGCAGAAGCTGAACATCGTTTTTCTCTCCACTCTCAAGCGTCCGGGTGAAAACAACCCGCCACTTGCCTCCCCTCAGCCAACTTTCCGAACTCTTCAGATTTTGCCCCTCCGGCCCTTGCGGCTGGAGGGTGCCGAACCCGATGGCGTTGAGATCCATCACAGGACGGGCAAGGCGGGGAGAAGAAGTGGGATTCCCGGCCGCCCATGCCGAGATGAAAGGCGCGCGCGTCGCGGCGGTGGAGGCGATTTTCGCATGACCCATCTCTTTCCGCGGGTAAACACGGCCTGTCAACGGATAATCGTCCACCGCCATGCCCTTGTATTTCGCTTCAACACCCACATGCCGGCGGCCCATCGCCGCGTTCCAGTACCAGATGTTCACCAGGTTGTCGGCGGACCCCATGACGAAAAGAGGCGGAGACTTCTCGCGAAGCGAAAATTGGATCGCCGCGGCATCCCCAAAAGACTTGGTTGTGAGGATTGTCCTGTCGGGCGTCGAATCGGCCCATTCGAGGCGAATAGAAATGTTCGTCTCATCGTGAATGACCCGCACCTCCACTTCGAGAGGCGGGCGCCCGTCGTTGTGAAGCTGCATCATCGGAATTGAAACGGGAACGGCCCGGGCCCATCGCCTGTCATTTGCCTTGACCGGAACTTTGCCCTGCATCTTGTGGGCAGGAATAACACCTGTCCCGGGCTGCCAAAAATCGCGTCCCTTTGAAAAACGGCGCACATAATGGGCGAGCGCTATCAGATCCTCCTGCTTCTCCAGAATGTCGCCATGAGAAGGCATCGGAGTCCCCTCGATGCCCGTCATGACGCGCATCATGATGGATACGGGGTCGCCGCCTCCCTTGAAGACGCCGCGCGTGTAGTCGTTGGGCAGGATCGGCCGCCCCTTGTGGTCCCGCAGCGTCGGAGCACTTTCCCCCTTGCCGTCTCCCTTGTCACCATGACATTTGTTGCATCCGTATTTCAGGTAGGCCGCCTTTCCCTTCACGAGCCACGCCTTCGACACGGGCGGGACCTTGGCCGGCAGTTTGGGAAGCTCCTCGGCCCTCTCCTCAAAACCAGAGAACGACAGGACATATTCGGCCACCGCCTGCAAATCGTTGTCGGGTATGGAAATAAAACTCGGCATGGTTGAGCCCGGAAGCCCCAGCTTGAGGGTGCGAACGATATCCGAACGCTTGGGTGGTTCTCCCTGGAACGTGCTTCGGAATTTATAAATCTTCGACGTAAAATCCCGGGGCCCCGGGAAGAGAAGATATGCCGCCTCGCCGTCCCCCTTGCCCGAAATTCCGTGGCAGATCGCACATTCGCGCCCATACACCGCTTTCCCGCGGGAGACGAGTTGCGGGTCGAGCACAAGCTTCGCGGCAACGGCCGTCGCGGCAAAACCCAGAATTCCGAGGATCAAAGTCCCCGCCATGAGAATGTCTTTAAATTTCATCGGCCATCCCTCTCAATGAAGATCGGATGCGGCTCCCCCAGGAACTTGCCATTCCGTGGAATCCCATTCATCGGACGCCATCGGAAGAAACTCTCCGCGGGAAACGTCGGGCACCAATTCCGGATCGGCGGCAAGCGCCTTTTGCTCCGCTTTGATGAAATCACCGAGCAAGCGGGCAGCCGCCGAAAAAATTCCCTCCGGGTTTTTGCGCTCCAGCCGTGCGGCGAAAATGGGGGCCCATCTGGCGAGGTGATCCTCCAGGAAAGCGACCTGGGCATCGCGGCAAATCTTCGCCTCGTCTTTCTTTTCCTCTCTCAGCGCGTGGGCTTCCTTGAAAGAAAGGAGGTAGAGGAATTCCAATTGAATGGAAATGTGGTCGGAGCGCTCTTTTCCCTCTTGCGGAGTCACACCAAAGGCCCGGTACAATCCTCCCAAATCGGAAAGAAAATCCGACTGCTGAAAAAGGTGCATGTTTCCATACTCAGTCTCGTAGGGAGGACATAGCTTCGATATGGTGTGGCCGAAGACCTCCTGATAAAAGAGCTCGAATTTTTTGAGGCTGTTCGTATCGCGCAGGGGAAGGCCGTCCGCGTAACGGCGCAAGCAGCGGTACTCTTTTCCCTCGGCGAGCTGCGCGCACGCGTCAGCGAACGTGCCGCGCGCCTCATCTCCCGCGATCTCGGCCCAGGTCGTCTCATCCGGGTACCGGAAACAGGCGGCGAGATGGGCATAGATGCGGCTCCTCGCCAGGGGGAGCATCACCTCCCGGGAAACTGTGGGATTCATCCGCGCTCCTCCTTAAATGCTGTTGGGCCGCTCGGCCGGCCGCCTCTGGAAAGGCTCCTCGATGGTGAGCCGCACAATCTCTTTCCCCTTGTTGTCGTAGCCAATAACCGTGTCGTTGAACAAAGCCCAGGGCTTTCCGTTGATCTTCGTTTCGAAAACCTTGGGGCCTTCCTTGATCTCGTAGCGGAAGACGATGGCTTGCTGAGCGCGGAAGAGCTGCATCACGGCGAGAAGCTCCCGCGAGGGCGCCGCATAGCGCTCGATCGCCTGATCGACTCCCGGCCCGAACATCTGATGCAGGTAGGGCCGCGGCACCCAGCGCGGCGGGATGTAGTAGCCGTTCGGCTCCGTCCCGAATTGGGGATAAAGGGGCAGCGCCACTTTTTCCTTCTTCACCAGGAAATAGATGGGATTTTGCGGGTCATCCGCCCACTCGCCCGAATTTTGATCGATATTGACCAACCCCTGCATCCGGATTTTCCCGACGCAGGCTGTCATGCAACGGGTCTCCCACGGGGTCCCGTTGGAGAGCGCTTCCTTTCCCTCGATGCGCGGATAGCAGCCAATGCACTTCTCGCTCGTGCGGGTGTCCACCCGGAACATGGATTTTTTGTACGGGCAGGCCTCCACGCACTTCCGGTAGCCGCGGCAGCGCTCCTGGTCGATGAGAACGATGCCGTCTTCAGGCCGCTTGTAGATGGCCTTCCGGGGGCACGCGGCCAGGCACGCGGGATAGGTGCAGTGATTGCAAATGCGCTGGAGATAAAAAAACCAGCTTTTGTGCTCGGGCAGATTCGCGCCCTCTTTGTTGTAGAGGCCTCGGACGCCCTTGGGTCCCTTCGCGGTGTCCTCGCCGATGTTGGGGAAACGCCATTCCTCATCACTCGGCAGATAGCCGAGAACGCGCTGCGGACCCTCGGGCCCGATCCGCCGGTGCGCCGCCTCGAAAATGGTCATCCCACTGTAAGTCCCATAGGGGCGCCGGGCGCCATTTTGCGTCGCATCCCACGCCTGCTTGTCAGGGTTGGCTTCCTCAAGCAATTGGAGCGACTTCACGTCCCAGTTCTGCGGATAGCCCCCGTAGGGCTTGGTTTCGACGTTGTTCCACCACATGTACTCCTGGCCCTTGGAGAAGGTCCAGGTGGACTTGCACGCCATGGTGCACGTCTGACAACCGATACAACGATTGATGTTGAAGACAAACGCGAATTGCTGCGCGGCATGACGCTCTTCGTAGGGATACTCCATCTTCCGCCCAAGCTGCCAGTTATAGACCTGAGGCATGTTCTCTCCTCCCTTATTCGTAAACCGGGAACCAGCTGGCCCGGGCTTCGGCAATCATTTCCTTCACGATCCCTTCCCCTTGGGCGAGATACACGCCGTGAGGCACCGAGTAGAACGGATTGCGGAACATTTCCAGGATTTCCTCGTCCCTGTGCCCCATCCGTACGAACTCCTCCGCCAGACAGCGCACCATCTCCCGCTCCGCGCCCGCTTCCGCATCCGGCAAGGGGATGGAGACGAGTTCCATCGGATCTTCGTGATCAAATTCATCCTTTGGCATCGCTTTATCCCCTCTTCACTTTCACCATGCCTTCGAGGTAACGGCGCATGAATTTGTTCTCCCCGCCGGGCGCGAACCCCGTCGTCGCCGGCGCCCATACGCCGCGGCCGCCCAGGCCGCCATCCTCCGCTTTGGTCATCTTGACGAGTGTTTCTTTCGGAACCGTGTTGACGGCGTGGTTGTCGGCCTCGCCGCCCATCAGGAAACTCATGTCCACCTTCTTCTTGTGGAACAGGCTGTCGAGCTGGTGCATGGGCATGAGCCAGCCGCGCGTGATCGACTGGTGGGAGCCGTAGCGGTAACTCGCCTGATATCCCGTATCGGCGGAAACCGCACGGCCATCTTTTCGTGTTTCATGCCCCTTCACGCTCTTTTCGGTGGCGCACCAGGCCCCGTGCTTGATCATCACAACGTCATAGGGATACGCCGGATTGAACTTCACACGGAGCATGAGACGCGCCACCTTGTAGAAGGGGTCGTCCGGCTTCCAGCCGATGTAGGGCCGATCGGCAGGGTTGGCGTCCACGTAAACATAATCGCCTTCCTTGAAGCCCAGGTCCTTCGCGGCCTCGGGGTTCATCTGCACCTGCTGCTCGCCCACCCCGGGTTGGCGGCGATCCATGCGGTAGGGATCGCCGAAGCTGGTCGACCAGATAAAGTTCCAGTCGGTCACCTGCCACGAGGAGTGGGTGAAGTGCCGGCTCTTCGGGGTGAGGCAGAAGAAGCGGTAGCCAGCCTCCCACAGCGGATTTTTGGTCTCTTTCGCCTCTTTCCACGGAAGCTTGATGTTGCGCACCTGCCGCTCGCCCCAGCCCATGTGCTCGCGCGGGATGCCGTAATCCTCGGGCCGGATGAAGGGACTCGAGCTGACGATGACGTTTGGAAGATAGGGCGTTCCTTCCGGGCCCTCGCGTTGGACGATGAGGTTCTCTCCATATTCGATGACCTCGGGCTCGTCGTTATAGGCCTGGAGCCTTCCGGTCGGCGAGAAGAACGGAACCGAATCTTCGATCTGCTCGAGGAAGGGAACGCGAGGGTAGGAGCGGAAAAGCATGAGCGCCGACCCGGGTTCGCCGTACTTGCCCGCCATGATGTCGGCATATTTGTATCCGCGCGTGGGGGTCGAGGCATCCAGCAGGCGCTGGATATAGACCTCCGACTTTTTCTCCAGGGCGAACTTCCAGTAGTCCGCGAAACGCTTGTCCTTGAGTATCTCTCCCAGTTTCTTGGCCATCTCGGCCATGATGAGCACATCGTCCTTGGTGTCGTAGATGGGCTTGATGCCTCCCTTCCATATCTGAAGGAAGGGATTCGAGCAGGAGGCCGTGACCTCGGGCTGCTCGAACTCCATCCAGGTATTCGCTGGAAGGAGAATATCCGAGTATTCAGCTGTGGAAGTTAATTCGATCTCCGAGCAGATGATCATCTCAATTTTTGGGTTCACGTTCTTGATCATTTCGTAGAGCCATTTGGCGTTGTTGAAGAGGTTCACGTTCGTGAACCACATGGCCTTGGTCGGCGTAGGCATGTGGGTCTTGCCGGTGAAAACCTTGCGCCCGTACTTCGGCGTGTTCACGACCAGGGGCTTGTCTCCGTAGTTCCAGTAGGAGGGCTCTTCGTCCTTTATCGTCGCGCGAATTTTCACATCCTTTCCATCGGTCCTGGCATCGAGATTGGGTTGGAAGGGATCCTCGCCAATCCAGCCCTTGAAGCCCGGGCCGGACCACTGGGAACCCTGGAACAGGGCGGCCTTGTAGTTTCCGGCCCAGGTATGGCACCCCGCTCCCGGCCGGCCGATGTTCCCCGTCAGGATCATGGGCAGGTACTGGGCCCGGTTGGTCATCGTGGCGTGGAACCAGTGGTTGATCCCCTCGCCCACATGCAGGGCGGCGGGCTTGATCTCGGAAACATCCTTGGCAAGCTGCTCGATAAGCTCTTTGGGCGAGTGCGTGATTTCGTGAACGGTGTCGAGGTCGTAGTCTCTGAGGTGCTGGCTTTTGTACACCTCGAAAATCGGCATCACCTCGATTTCCTTGCCGTCCACGGTGCGGACATTGAATTTGCCCTCAAGGGCCGGATCGAGGTTTTTCTCGCCCACGTGGCGCCCGACGTCGTCGCGGGTGATGGGGGCGGGTGCGTTCTTCTTCTTGTCCCACACCATGAAGTCGCCGACCGCCTCGCGCATTTTCGGGGTCAGTCCGTGAATCTTGAAGGACGGTCCGCCCGAGATGTCCTGGTTCCGGTAGCCGGGAATCACATCCTGCGGACGCAGCCGCTTGAGGGTGTCTGAGCGGACAAGAAGCGGAAAATCAGTGAAATTCTTGACAAACTCCGCGTCATACCAGCCCCGCTCGATGAGAATTTTCGTCACGCCGAGGAGAAGCGCGTCTGCGGACGGATGGGAATCCAGTAGTCGGCCTTCGTCGCGGGCGGACTGTACTCGGGCGCCACCACAACCACCTTCGCGCCCCTTTCCATGCACTCGATGAAGAAATGGGTGTCGGGGCGTTTGTTCTCGACGAGGTTTTTCCCCATATGAATGTGAAGCTTGCTGTTGCGGAGATCGTTGAAGTCGCAGTCGGACGCCTGCAGGCCGTGGACGAAAGGATGGCCCGGCGCCTGATCCCCGTGCCAGGTATAGTTCGACCAGGCGCGCCCGCCCCGCGCCCGCTTGGGGGATACGCCCCGGACATGGGTGTCCACAAGAGACATCGTGTTGGCGAAACGGTACATGCCGTATTTGCCAATCACGCCGAGCAGGCCCATGCCGCCCCGGAATTTCATGGTCCGGGTGCCCGCGCCGTTCCAATGCGCGAGCATCGCCGGATCGTAGCCCTGGGCAAGGAGGCGGCGCTTTCCCTCATCGCCGCTGTAGGTCTTGGCAATTTGGATAAACCCCTTGGAGGCATACGTGTAGGCTTCATCCCAGCTTGCGCGGACAAAGGTGTCTCTCCCGCGCGCGTCGAACATGTATTTCTTCTTGTTTTCGTCATTGAGTTCGGGAAACCCGTCATCGGCCCATTGCTTCCATCCGCGGCGAATCATCGGGTACCGAAGGCGGTAAGGCCCATACATCCGGCGCTGGAAAGTAAAACCATTGGGGCATCCGCGGGGATTCCAGTGATGGGTCGCCTTCACACCGTAGATATCCGTAATTTTGTGGTTGTCGTAATTTTGTTCCGCACGAAGGACAATCCCGTTCCGGGTGAACGCGCGCAAGCGGCATTCGTGCGTACAGTTCGGAGAGCAAATCCAGGTGAACGAACCATCCACCCGGTACTGGTCGCGGTAGACCTTCTCCCATCCCCGGTTCGGATAGTTCGTAAGCGGGTTCCCCATGTCTTCGATGGGACGGAGGGCGGCAAGGGCGAGCCCTCTCCCACTCCAGGATACGAGACCGGCTCCGCTCGCAGCGAGGAACTGCCGTCTGGATATCTTCATTCCGGAAACCCTCCGCCATGCACTTCACAAAGAGGAAAATCTTTACTTTTTGATTGCGATTTGTTCATTTTCCGCATCCGTGGCTATCTCCAGCGCGAACAAATAGCGGTTTGCGCATTGCGTGCAGATGCCCTGTGTAGAATTCCAGCCGGGGTACTCGGCTTTCACCATTCCGGAGAGCGCGTCCGAGGATTCTGCCCAGTCGAATGTGGGAAATTGGCATAGCGGGCAAAGTGAGCCGGGAGATAACCGGCGCAGTGAATCCGCGGCGAACGGCGAGTCGTCTGAAACACCGAATGCCGCACAGAGCGAGGCGGCGCCCTGAACCATTCGGCGGAATGCGGTATCCCGGACACGAGGATCCGACCAGAGCGCCCCAATCACCTTCTCCGCGGCATCGTCGCCAATATTCGGATAAAGAGCCCGAAACTCCGAAAACCTCCGTTCCCGTACGCTTTCAGGGAGCCATCCTTTCCGCTCAAGCCTCCCGTCAACCGACAAATCCCACAGCGTTCGGTATCGGTCGCGGAAGAGCGCATCCTCGGAAGGAGAAACTTCAGAAAGCAGCTGGTTCGGGTCGCATTCGAATTCAGGATCGAGAATATCGAAAATATGCACCAGTTCATGCCGGAGCAGATACGCGCATCGTTCAAAATTCCGGAGTGTATCGGTGCGAAGCCGGATCCCCACGCGGGAGCCGTCCTCACTGAGCTGTGCACCTTCCTCGCTCTCATTCACCACCCGGACCACGAGACATTCGCCGGGGAGACGCTCAATGCCATCCATCTCGGCAAAAATTCTCTCCAAACGATCCGGAAAACCCAGTAATTGAAAATATTTCTGATAAAGCGCGGAAAACGCAGAAGCACGCTTCCGGGAAGAGACATCTTCATAAACCCGATCCATCTCCTTGCGAATCGATTGGGCAATCCGAAAATCACCCTTTCGCGATTGTTCGGCAATCTCGCTTTCTACGGCTTCTTCGCAGAGTGCGTCGCTAAACGAAATCCTCATTGCTGTTTTCTTCTCCCGAGGGGAAAATCAGCTTGAAAACAGCCGCGATCGGGATTTTTTTTCGAAGGGAAGAGGTGCGCGCATGCATCAAGGAGATGGCGACATCTTATTTTCAAGATTGTGGAATTTCTCTCTGGAGCGAATCGGTGATTTGTCCGCGATAAAAATGGTGCAAGTGAAACCGGGATAATGTCGTAAGCGGCGATAAGACCTGTCCATGGCGAATTCCTAAATAAGCAGTAATTTTGTGGCTGATTGGGAATTTGCCACACACAGGACGGAGTCGCTATTGTCGAACTCGGAGGCTATCATAAATACTACATATTCAAGAGTTTTCGGCCGGACGACCCCAACATAAAAATCGCTGGACCAGGACACGGGGCGGTGAGGAAATTCCGAGAACCGGTGAGTTCAAAGGATAGGACGTAAAAACCGACGAAGCGCAAGTACCATAATTTCTCCGGGAGGAGATGCATCAATGAAAGCGATGAGAGTGCATGCATATAGCGACACGCTGGAAGAGCCCATGGTCCTCGACGATATATCAGTGCCGGCGCCCGGGCCGGACGAGCTTTTGATCAAGGTGAAAGCCATCGGAGTGAATCCGGTCGATCTTTCGATACGAAGGGGACTGCCCAACTACGTTTCCCATCTTCAGCTGCCTCATCTTCTCGGCAGCGAGATTTCCGGCGAAGTCGAGGCCCGCGGCAAGGGTGTATCGAATTTTGCAAATGGCGATAAGGTTTTCGGCTATTGTCCGGCAAGGGCCGCGTACTCTGAATACGCTTTGCTGCGGGCGGACTACGCTTCTCGAATTCCCGAGGGTTTTTCGTTTGCCGAGGCGGCGGCGCTTTCGGTGGGTTTTCAGACCGCCTGGCACGCGCTTGTCATACAAGCAAAAGTCGCGGCGGGAGAGTCCGTGCTCGTTCACGGCGGGGCCGGAGGGGTGGGCATCGCCACCATTCAACTGGCCAAGGCGCTGGGCTGCCGCGTTCTCACAACGGTGAGTTCAAAGGAGAAAGCCGATTTTTGCCGCGCGCACGGAGCGGACGAAACGATCAACTACCGCGAAGAGGATTTCACCGCCCGCACGAAGGAGTTGACCGGGGGAACGGGCGCGGACGTTATCGTCGATGTCGCAGCGTGTGAGAACTTCAACAAGGATCTCGACGCGGCGGCGCTAAAGGGCCGGGTCGTCATCGTCGGGATGGGAACCGGCAAGGGACCGATGACCACTTTCAGCGTCTCCGGCATGATGGGTAAGAATCTGGCTGTCTATGGGATAGCCGCCAAAAATCTCGATCCGGTCATATCGGAAGTTATCGACGGCCTGGACCGGATGTGGAAGACGCATGACCTGCGTATTCCCGTGGACCGCGAAATGCCGTTTGCGCAGGCGAACGAGTGCCATGAAGTTCTGTTGAGCGGTAAATTTTTCGGCAAGCTGGTTTTGACCTTCTGAAAACAACAAAAAACTGGTGCCGTATCCTGTGCATGGCGAATTGATGATTTTAGCTTAAATCAGGCCCTTTCCTCACCTTGCTCTCAGGTGGCGACCTTTCTACCTCCGCAGATATTCGATTCCTGGCAAGTTCAGCGCCTTTCTTGAAATCTCCTGGTTCACCGGGGCGCCCGGAAGGGGGTATCTTTCGGATGCGTCTCTCCTCTGGTAAAACTCCGACCCACAAGAACTTTTCAACAGGAGCCCCATGGACCCCTTCGAGTTCTTCTTCGAGAAGCCCTGGTCGGACGGCCTCCCCGTGGTCCCGCCCACCGAGGAGCGCATCGCGCTCATGCTCAAGGGCACCCGCCGGGACCCGGAGGAAGTGGTCGGTCGGATCCCCCCCCTCCTGGAGGAGGCCACCGTCCGCTCGGTCGCGGTCCACGCGGTCATGGCCGGCTGCAAGCCGGAGTACCTGCCCGTGGTGCTCGGAGGGCTCAAGGCCATGCTGGAGGAACCCTTCAACCTGAACGGGATACAGGGGACCCTCAACAGCGCCGCCCCCCTCATGATAGTGAACGGCCCTTATGCCAAATCCATCGGCCTCCACGGGGGCTCGGGCTGCTTCGGTCCGGGCTTTCGGGCCAATGCGACGATCGGCCGGGCCATCCGGCTCATCCTGCTCAACCTGGGAGGAGGCATCCCGATGGTGGCCTCCATGAGCACCTTCGGCCAGCCCTCCCGTTACACCTACTGCATCGCCGAAAACGAAACCCAGAGCCCCTGGGAGTCTTTTTCGGCCACCAAGGGGTTTGGTCCGGAGGAGAATGTCGTCACGGTGGTGGCCTGCGAGAACCCCCAGATCGTGGTGGACGACGGGAGCCGGGAGCCCGAGCGCCTCCTCGTCGGCATCGGCGATGTCCCACCTGGGCTCCTGGAACCTCTGGACCCGGACCGACCTGGTGGTGGCCCTGAGCCCCCAGCAGGCCGAGATCTGCGCGAGGGGAGGATGGTCCAAGGCGGATGTCCACCGGCGCCTATGTGAGACGGCAGGCAGGCGCCTGGGGGATCTGAAGAGAAGCGGGCACTACCGGGTGGAGCGGATGGCGGGAGTACCAGAATCTGTGAGGCTGGACGATGACAACTCCTTCGTCCCGGCAATTCGGAATCCGGCCGACCTGCACGTCATCGTGGCGGGAGGGATCCCGGGGCCCCATAGCGCCCTCTGCCATGGATGGAGCGGT
The DNA here is from genome assembly GCA_027622355.1 of bacterium. NCBI lineage: Bacteria > bacterium. Next base: position 29,321 of record JAQBZT010000004.1, read on the forward strand.
GGGAGCCGGGCGGTGACACGGATGTTTCAAGTGTAGAGGGTGTGCTGGCCCACCGATTTTCTGGGTTTGGCTCATTTGGGTAAAAGGGCTTCATATTATAGGTATTTGGTAACGCCTGAGGTCCAACAATCGGGACTCTTCCGAAGGCCATCATGAGGGCCAAAAGGTCCGCCCCCTCCACAGAAATGGCCAAATTGGAAAAGTGAGGGTTCGCTGGACCAGGACAGGCATTTCTCGTTGGCCCGTGCCTGGAATTCTACCCTTTCCTTTTTGAATTCACTTCCTGTTGGAGCCGATTGACAAATGACCACCAATTCACCCACATTATGCGGCGGAACAGAGCGAAAAGAGCCGGTAATCTTTGTAACTATATGATATAATTGGCTAAAATCGCCCGAGCGAGAGGACATCAGATGCTCGGAGATGGTGGCAGCCAAAAAGAGGCCCTTCGGCCTGATTTCGACCGATCCATCATGATTGATTTCCAGGGCGCGAAGATCAGTTCCGACACGGGTTTTCTTCTCCTGAGGGAGACCGATGAGCGCTTTAACATCATCGGCCCCATGCGTGATTGCCTCGAAGACCGAAGGTCACCTGTTCACACCAAACACTCCCTGGTCCAGATGATTCGCCAGCGTGTTTATCAGCTCGCGGCGGGCTACGAGGATTGCAACGACGCCGATCATCTCCGAATCGATCCGGCGCTTCGGCTTGCCATCGGCAAGGGCCACAAGGCGGGGGCGGGCCAGTCCATGCTCTCTCGGCTGGAGAACGAGGTTCTTGGCAACGAGACCGGGCTCAAGGCACTGGACAGCGCGCTTCGGCGTTCCACCGACGCCCTGCTATTGAAGGAGGATAAGCGGCGGCTCATCGTCGACGTTGATTCCACCGAAGACCCGGCCCACGGCAGCCAGGAGAATGCCGCCTACAACGGCCACTTCGGAACGAACTGCTTCCATCCGCTTTTTGCCTTCACGAGCGAAGGTGTCTGCCTGGACGCGAAGCTCAGACCGGGCAATGTCCACTCGGCGGATGGAGCCCTCGCCTTCCTCCTCCCCATTGTGGAGAGATATCGTCCCTCGTTCGGGCTTCTCTGGCTTCGGTGCGACGCCGCCTTCGCGAGCCCGGACATCTACGAGTACTGCGAGAAGAAGCGGGTCACCTACTTTATCCGCCTTCGCGCCAATGCGAAGCTCTATGAGGAAGTATCGCCTCATATGGCACGCCCGGTGGGGCGCCCGCCCAGGAGCGGGCGTCAGGTCAAGGTGGTGGATTTTTCCTATCAGGCCAAGAGCTGGACGAGGCCCCGCCGGGTAGTGTGCAAGCTGGAATGGAGTCTGAATCAATTGATCCCGGACATGAATTTTATCGTGACCAATTCCAGGCTCCACGGGACAAAGGTGATCAAGGCCTACAACGGCCGGGGAGATGTCGAGAACCGGATCAAGGAGGGCAAAAACACCCTTCGCTGGGACAAGACCAGCTGCCACCGCTTCGGAGCCAATCAGGCCCGCCTCAAGATGGGGGCCTTGGCCTACAATCTGCTTCATATGCTCCGGAGGTTCTACGTCAAAGGCGAAGGGGTGAGGCGCTCTATCGAGTGGCTGATCAAACGGCTTATCAAGATCGGGGCCAGGGTCTCCTATCACTCCAGGAAGTGGCACGTTCACGTGGCCTCGGCCTTCCCTCTGGCGCGCCACTACCGCGCGGTCTTCGGCTATGGGTGACGCGGGATTCGGGGGCAGGGCAAAAGGGATCGAACTTGGCCAATAATGGGAACATCGCGCCTGAAAACCGGAAAATCCGCCTTTGGCCCGCGGTTTCGAAAGGAGGGGGCGCCTCGCATGACGTTGTCTGCTAGACTTGAGAAGTTCCATACGGAAAACGCGGTCGGAATTGTGGGCAATCGATGCGGAATCGGGGCAAGGGCCTCGGTTGCCGCATAATTCCGGATT